>NC_015559.1:1200000-1500000 GCF_000214215.1 Marinomonas posidonica IVIA-Po-181 | reverse complement strand
TCGGCTGACCTATGTAATGAACAAAGTCCCCTGCCAGCAACATGTCGCCACTTAACACGGGGGATACATCAGGGTCGCCAGGAATATCCGCTTGTAAAATCACATCCACCACACCTGGATACGACATGACCTTGTCCAGATTGATCGACACTATGTCCGCAAAGGCTTCGGTGGATTTACCTGTGGCCACATGCAATTCATTTGGCCATTCTGGCACGTCATCAATGTAAATCGCTTGGCCTGTCACATGCTTCGTTGCTGACTCATGCATTGGCAATGCTTTATCTTGATTAGATGTGACTAAATTATTCGGTAATTTACGCATGATTTGATGCCTCCTGTTTGCCGACATCTTGACCAAGTTCCAGCCAAGCCGAAGGGACAGGGTGACCAGAGAAAGTGGGCACCGTCATACCATTCAATTCCAGCCAAGCTTTGCGAATCAAGTTGCACGCCATATCAATGCGATATTTAGCGCTGGCTCGCATATCACTCATCGGGGTTAGTTCACCTCGTAAAGTCTGCAGCGCCACTTCTAATGCCTGTTCATCTGAGATGGCCATTTGCGTTAGACATGCTTCTGTTGCTAACGCTCGAATCGGTGTCGCTGCCATCCCACCAAAGGCAAGACGCACGGCCCCAATCTGACCGTCTTTAACATCAAATCGCGACGCCAGTAAAACGCTGGAAATGTCATCTTCCATGCGTTTTGAGACTTTATAAAAGCGATGAAAAGACGCCAGCTTCGCTAAACGGATACGGAAAGAGACGATGCATTCGTCTGCCGCTAAAGCCGTTTGCTTATAGCCTAGGTAAAAATCTTGAATATTGATCTCACGACTGGAACCATCGATTTTATCGAGACGAATGTCGGCATCAAACGCCAACAGAATGGGCGGCATGTCCGCAATCGGGGAGCCGTTTGCCACATTACCACCAAGCGTGCCTCGGTTACGAATTTGACGCGACGCAATGCGACTTAACAATTGATACAGATGTGGATACGCCGTTTGACTGTAGTCTTCTAGCTCGCTGTACGTTACCCCAGCCCCGATGACTAAGTCTCCTTCTTGCTCAATGATCTGTTTCATTTCTGCAACACGGGTGAGATCAATCAACACATCAAAATCTCGATAACGCTGAGTGTTTTCCAACATCAGATCCGTTCCTCCGGCAATAAACTCCGCATCCGGATGACGCTGTTTTGCCTGATGAAGTTGAGCCAGTGTTTCTGGGCGCACGTACTGCGCGCCTGCCATTGAGTTTTCTATTTCAGCCAGCTGAGACTTAATCCAAGTCTTTTGGCTTAATAGATGGCTTGTGCGATCAGCCATGGCCAATCCGGCCTCAATGATTGGTCGGTAACCCGTACATCGGCATAGGTTGCCTGAAATGGCATCACAGACAGATTCGCGATCCACTTCAGCACCAGTATTCGCGGCATTTTCATATAAGCTTGCTAATGATAGAACAAAACCCGGTGTACAAAAGCCACACTGAGAGCCATGGGCATCCACCATGGCTTGCTGCGCTGGATGTAAACCTTCATCCAGAGAGGCTAAATGCTCGACCGACACCAGATGCTTACCTGCCAAGGACTGTAAAGGGGTAATACAAGCATTCAAGGTCGTATAAGTCAGCTCGCCCTCTTCTAGCGCACCAACTAGGAGCGTACACGCACCACAATCACCCGATGCACACCCTTCTTTCGTCCCCGTTAAACCACGCTTTTCTCGTAAATAGCGTAAAGCGGTAAAATCACTGGGGAGGGATGTTTCCTCGACTATCTTGTCGTTCAGTATGAATTTCAAAGCTCTCTCCTCGTCTGTCTTTGCGACGAATCATGCAAAAACCTGACCAATCGTACAAACTTTAATTAAAAACCATTTAGGCCATTTTCACAATGTAAATCCGGCTAAAGGTCACTTATCTAAAATGAAACGTTCTGCACCTTTTTATGTCATCAAGACATTAAAATCACTCAATCTAATTCAGAAAAGAACATTCTAAATTGCATTTAAAATAATTTTTTAACTTAAATTTCAACCAACTAGAAAGAACATACGACATAGAAAAGCAAACTGGAACATTTGTTGCAAACAATACAATCATGAAACTTTGAGTCTGGTTTCAGCCTGTATGTCTTTATAAAAAGTTCCCTGAAGCAACGGAGAGAGTCCATGAAAAAAGCATTACGAGTTTCTTTATTAGCCAGCCTGATTGCCAGTTCTTCTGTCATGGCCGCCGACAAAGTGACCTTTCAACTCGACTGGCTACCAGGAGGCGACAAAGCACCAGTATACGTTGGCATTCAACAGGGCTTCTTTGCTGAGGAAGGTTTGGACGTGAACATTGCCAGCGGTCGTGGCTCTACCGACGCGTTAACCAAAATGGCCACAGGTCAATCTGATATTGGCAGCTCTGACATTAGTGCCTTAATGGCAGCCAAAGCACAAGATAATGTGCCTGTTGTCGCTGTTATGCCCTATTTTACTCAAGCCCCTCATGCTTTCTTCACACTGAAAAGCAGCGGCATCCGCTCTATTAAAGACTTAAAAGGTAAAAAAGTCGCCACGTCTCCTTTTACCTCGTCTAATGCTTTCTTACCCTTGGTGCTGAAAGAAAACAATCTTACTGAGCCTGACATCAAACTCGTGAAATCAGATCCAGGTGCATTAGCGCCAATGATGATTACAGGTAACACGGATGCCATTATTGCCTGGGTCACCAACACAGCGCTATTTACGGCACAAGCAAAAGAGGCTGGCAAAGAAATTGTTGAAATGCCTTGGTCTGACTCCGGATTATCACTTTACAGCTCTTCCCTATTAGCATCTGAACGTTTCTTGGAAGAACGTCCAGAGGTGGCTAAACGTTTTATCAGTGCCTTTTCCAAAGCCGTTAAATTCACCTATGACTACCCAGACAAAGCCGGTGAAGACTTACACAAAATGGTGCCAGAAGTGGATGCTAGTATCGCGTCAGCACAAATCAAAAGCATCACAGGTCTGGTGTTTAATGATGTCACCGATAAGGACGGCTTTGGCCACTTCACCACTCAACGAATTCAACAAACGTGGGACTATGCAGCCGAAGCCAATGGCCTAAGCAAAGATGCCCTTGATCCTGAAACAGCGGTTAACCGTCACTTCATTCAATAATCTGCTGTATCAGAAACAAGGACATTTTCATGGATCAACCCAACCAATCGGCCTACGTGAAATTGAAAGACGTCGGCCATCAATATGACCCCGAAGCACCACTGGTCGTACAAAACATTGATCTCGATATCCACCGTCACGAATTCGTGGCGGTGGTTGGCCCATCCGGTTGTGGCAAATCAACCTTATTACGCATGGTATCTGGGTTATTAATCCCTTCTCAGGGAGACGTCTCGGTTTTTAACCGACCAGTCACTGAACCACGAGACGATGTCGGCATCGTCTTCCAAAAAGCCAACCTTTTACCTTGGCTAAACGTTCGTAAAAATGTTTTGTTTCCTTTAAAACACAAGTATGGCCGTTACTCAGCAGCCGATGAAAAACGCGCCAACGAGTTACTCGAAATGGCCGGACTAACGCAATTCGCGGACAAAATGCCCGACGAACTGTCTGGCGGCATGCAGCAAAGAGTGGGGATTATTCGAGCCCTATTATTAAACCCTGACATTTTACTAATGGATGAGCCCTTTTCCGCTCTGGACGCCTTAACCCGTGAGCAAATCGGCTTTGACTTACTAAAAATATGGCGTGAGCACCCCAAAACCGTGCTCTTTATTACTCACTCCATCAGTGAAGCAGTGCTCTTATCAGACCGAATCCTAGTAATGAGCAAACGTCCTGGCACGGTTTTGGATCTGATTGAAGTGGACTTGCCCCGCCCGCGCTCCTCTAAAACCATCAACTCCCCACGCTTTGCAGAGCTAACCGATTTAATCCGAGGCTATATTTATGAACCAGACGTCCCAGCCTAAGCGTTGGCTTGCTCAACAGGCAAACCGTTTTGCCCCAGCCCTGTTCTTTATTGGCTTGGTACTCTTGTGGGAACTCATCTGTCGTGTTGGTAATGTACCAAACTACATATTGCCTTCGCCTTCGGCCATACTGACCGCCTTTTTCAAGGTCGACTTTTCTCGTTGGATGGTGCACTTGTGGGCAACCTTAAGAGTTGCACTCATGGGGTTTGCGCTATCGATTCTAATCGCCATCCCTTTGTCCATTGGCATGATGCGATCACAATTAATGAATCGTATTCTCTACCCAGCTTTAATCGTGATTCAATCTACGCCTGTCGTAGCCGTTGCGCCATTGATTATTGTATTGTTAGGCACTGACGACCCATCCCGTGTCTTGATTACCTGTTTGATCACCTTCTTCCCATTGGTGGTTTCCACTACCACTGGCATGTTAGAGACGCCGCCTGAGATGATTGAACTCAGTCAATCCTTGCGAGCACCGCGCTATCGCGAAACTTGGCAGATTCGTATTCCTTATGCGATCCCCCATATTTTCAGCGGCTTACGTGTCTCTATAACCTTGGCCATCATTGGCGCTGTGGTCGCGGAATTTGTCGCTGCAGAAGAAGGTTTAGGCTATTTCATTCAGTTTTCCACCTCCTTTTTTAAGATTCCTCAGGCTTTCGCTGGGTTAATTTTCTTATCCATCATCAGCTTGCTGTTGTTTAAGTCTGTGCAATGGGTACAAGCTTGGCTTTTCCCATGGAGCCTTCCTAAAAAGAAATAAAGAGAAACACCCAATATGACTTTGAATACACAAGACACTCAATGGCTGCGTCAAAGTTTTGCGCTAGCAGAAGAGGCGAAACAACAAGGCATTCACCCTTTCGCGGCATTATTAGTTGATGACCAAGGCAAGGTTTTGATGTCACAGGTAAATGGCTATTTGCCTGACTTTGACATGACGGGGCACGCCGAGCGCAAACTGATGACACGCGCCAGCAAGGCATATCGACCAGACTTTCTGGCCAAATGCACCATGTACGTGTCCGCAGAACCTTGTGCCATGTGTGCTGGCGCTTCATATTGGGCAGGATTAGGGCGTTTAGTCTATGGACTCAGTGAAGCCAGTCTAAAAGCCATTACGGGGAACCACCCTGAAAACCCTACCCTCGACTTACCTTGTCGAGCCGTGTTTGACTCAGGCCAACGCAAAGTCGAAGTCATCGGTCCCTGTTTGGAAAAAGAGGCCGCAAAATTGCATGAGGATTTTTGGTAACACCAACACACTGTAAAATTAGGAGTAGAAGCTGTCAGGCGATTCACCCGAATCTCGCCAGGTCATTGCTCCATTTCCCAAAAGCACTATTAGGAGATGTTATGACCGCTTCATACACACTAGAAGAACTCAACCGAGAAACCACCTTTGGCGCTGCAGGCCAAGAAGTCGACGACAGAGAAATTCGTATCATTGATATGAGCCATTTTGAAAGCCGTCGCGAAGAAATACGTGAACAACTCTGGCAAGCAGCCACAGAAACAGGTTTTTTCCAGTTAAGCCAACACGGCATCAGCCAAACCGACATTGAGGCCGCTTTTTCAGAATCAGAGCGTTTTTTCAATTTACCCGATAGCATAAAGGGCCAATACCCTCGACCTAAAGGCATCAATGCTGGCTGGGAAAGCCGCAGTCAAATTCGTCCATCAACTGGCACCAAAGACCAAAAAGAGTCTTATCAAATCACCCAATACCACATGGACAATCTATGGCCGACTGAAGAAGAATTACCCGATTTTCAAGCCAATACCCTAGCCTTTGAAAAACAGTGCTGGGATTTAGGCATGAAGGTTTTATCTTGCTTTGCCGAAAAACTCGGTTTTGATACAGACTTCTTTCGTCAAGCTCATGACCCACACCAGACAGATTATCAAAGCACCTTGCGCTTATTGCATTACTACCCGACCAAAGGCGTCACCGAACAAGGCAATATTTGGCGAGCCGGTGCGCACACAGACTTTGACTGCTTAACCTTACTCTTCCAGCACGAAGGTCACGGTGGCTTGCAAGTCTGCCCAGGAGAAGAGGCAGAAAGCCAACGCTGGACCAACATTCCGCCTCGCGGCGATGTCATCACCTGTAACATTGGCGACATGCTAATGCGCTGGAGTGATGACCAACTCAAATCCAACCTACACCGCGTACGCCAACCAAGAATCGATGAATACTGTGGCAGCCGACACTCTATTGCTTTCTTTTGTCAGGCGAATAAATCACAAATAATCCAAGGCCCGAATAAGCGCTACCATGCCATTCGGGCTGACGATTTTTTGAATCAACGCATTCAAGCAAACTTTGTAGACAACAAATAAAGCACTAAAGCCAAACCATTTGTCATGATGGTTTGGCTTTTTAGCTCCACTATCTGGATGATCATTCAAATATTTTTTATCAGTTGAGCGACATCATCTGCTTGAAAATAATATTTTTTGATAAGTTAGGAAAATTAACCCTTTAGGGCAAAATTCAACCTAGAAAAGCGGGTTTAAAATGTTATTAAAACATTCTGAAAACGCGTTGAGGTGGACGATTTTTGAATGCTAAAACAGAAAAGAACGAATGGATTGTCTGGACTTCAACCTAGGAAGCGCTGCCTATATTGGTAGGAAAGCGGTTTGACTTTTAAACCGATATTTCGGATATAAACACTAACAAGTCTTGGGAATTTATCTATAATCAATGTCGCAGGAGGCTGTATTTATAAACCTATTTTCAAGTTGAGATAATATGAACAAAACCATCATTATCTATTTCTTTATTCTGTTAGTGGGTATTATTTTAGCCTTATTCTTACCCCGTCAGATCGCCAGCAAACACACAGATCATGCTGCGTATACCGTAGACAGTGAGTCTTTGATCACACCTTATTTACTAAGCGATATGCAACTACCCTCCTCGAATAAAGAGGCGGAATACACTCTACGAGTGGGCTTATTTCGTAAGCTTGGACAAGCAACAGATAAAGTAGAAACCTTCCAATCCGACGCCCCTATTCACATAATTAAAGCCAAAGACAATCAAAAAGAATGGTTCTTTATACTGGTTGGTCGTTATTCAAGCGAGTTCGAGGCAGAACAAGCGAAACAAGAATTACAAGATGAGGGTGTGTCTTCAACTGTCAGTGTGTGGCCCGCCACAGCAAACAATGGTTAAGAGTCTAATGCGCGCTGCCCACACTTATGACAGCGCATCAGTCTCTTTACATTCTATGCTGATGTGTTTTAGGCACTACCGAAAAATCTATGGCTCCATCTTCTGCACAAGCAAAACAGACTTCTTGCCCATTCACCAAAACGGCACAACCTAAGCCTTTGGTATGTCCCGGAGAAGGATCAGCAAAACCAGCAATTAAAAAAACATACCCAAGTGACAAATAGCCATGACAACAACCTGCGGAGCGACGCAACATAATGCTCCCTGACCAAAGCCACTCGTCGTCACTATTGAACGACTTTGGTTAGGGGTCATCATTGCCTGAAGCACTCAATAATATGGACTGAAGCACTCTTACCTTAGGCTAAAGCGCTCATAAACAAATCCAAACACCATGAGAGAGTCATCCCCCTATGGCAATAGAGGATTAATGTTTGTACCGCCATCAATATTGTATTCTGAGCCAGTAATAAAACTGGCTTCATCCGAAGCAAGAAACGCCACCAGATTGGCGATGTCCTCGGCCTCGCCGAAACGTTTTAATGGGATTCGGTTTTGCATCCTTGTAGACAATTCATTTAACACCTCATTAGACATGCCTAATTTGCCGAATATGGGAGTATTCACTGGCCCCGGATTCACCGAATTGATGCGTATTCTGCGAGGAGCCAATTCAGTTGCCGCTGTACGGGTAACCGCATTCATGGCTGCTTTACTGGCCGCATACACTGCCGTATTGGGCATACCTGTGTACGCATTAATGGACGATAGCTGTATGACGGAAGCCCCGTCATTTAACAAAGGAAGTAACTTCTGTAAGGTAAAAAACGCCCCCTTGAAATTAATATTCATCATCTTATCAAAAATAGCTTCTTCTGTTTGCTCTACAGGCGCAAACACCGTAATGCCTGCGTTTATAAATAAAATATCAAGTTTACCCAACAGGACTTCTGCCTGAACAGCCAGCCGATTCAAGTCGTCCATTTTCGCCTGATCCGCTAGAATCGACTGCACGCCCAACTCTGAGGAAGCTTTATCCAAGGCTTCTGCATCGCGTCCTGTTATTACAACTTGCGCCCCTAACGCCTGAAATTTTTGCGCGGTGGCAAAACCGATACCACTGTTACCACCCGTAATTAAAGCCGTCTTACCTTCTAAACTGATCACATTACACCTCCGATATAGAGTAACCCTACTCATAATTTACTGTCTTAAGAATTAACTGTACCGATCGGTACAGTTTTAATTCTGTACCGATTGGTATATAGTGTCAAGTATTCAATATGAAGATTGAGAATGAATTATGGCTTCAGGTCGTCAACGCACATTCAATAAAGAGCAAGCCCTTAGTCACGCCATGAAAGTGTTTTGGCTAAAGGGATTTGCTGGCGCCTCATTAAGTGATCTTGTGGAAGCAATGGGCATTAATAAACCCAGTCTTTACGCGGCATTTGGTAACAAAGAAAGCTTGTTTATAAGCACTTTGGAGTATTATGTGGAGACAGTGGGCGCATCACATTTTGACAATCTGATATCACCCAATGAGAGCGTACCGAATAAAATAGGCGCGTATTTAGAATCCATCAGCAAAGCGGTACTGAACTCAGCACTACCGGGTGGATGTTTCGTTGTAAACAGCACCTGTGAATCGGGTAGCGATTGCTTGACAGCCGAAACCAAACAAGCGGTGGAAAAAATCAATAGCGACTCTAAAAACGCCTTTATCGACTTTTTTGAAAAGGAAAAACGTAAAGGAAATATCACCTCAACGTCATCACCGGAAGCCTTAGCGGATTACCTAATGGCCACACAATTTGGCATAGCCGTACTGGCGCGAAACAAAGCCACCCCTCAGCAACTGCAACATGTCATTGAAAATGCGGTTGCGGCGTTTCAATAAAGGTAAGCCAGCGCAACGAAAAAGAGACATACACGCCACCGCTATTGTAACGCTTAGTATGAGATTATTTAGCAAACAGTTGGTCTATGTCTTTGAAGGCTTTGAACTCCAGAGCGTTACCACAAGGATCAAGCAAAAACATCGTCGCTTGCTCGCCCACTTGGCCTTTGAACCTTACATAAGGCTCAATCACAAAATGAGTACCAATTGAATTTAGTCGTTCAGCTAATGTTTCCCACTGATCCCACGTCAGTACCACACCAAAATGCGGCACAGGCACATCATGCCCATCCACCGGATTCGTCGTTGCATTTTCTTGCGATGGCGTTTTGGGGTGATGATGAATCACCAATTGATGTCCAAAGAAATTAAAGTCCACCCAATGTTCTGCGGAACGCCCCTCTTCCAAGCCAAAAACATCACGGTAAAATGCTCTCGCCAACGGCACATCGTATACGGGAATCGCTAGATGGAATGGTTGTAAACTCATGAAAACGCTCCTGATTTATTCTCTAAATAATGACTAATGACTAACGCAATCTTTTTCTAATCATGACTTATCATAATATGCCGCAAGACTGAGTAGTTCTCCAACGACGACATCGACAAGTCATTGCCATACCCAGAGCGTTTAAGGCCGCCGTGGGGCATTTCACTGGGTAATAAAAAATGATTATTAATCCAAGTACAGCCGTATTCTAACTGTGACGCAAGACGCATAGCGCGTTTGATATTGCCCGACCAAACCGATGAGGCCAAGCCATATTCCGATTGATTCGCCCACGCCAGTGCCTGCTCTTCATTATCACAGCAGGTCACCGACACCACGGGGCCAAATACTTCCCGTTGTACAATTTCATCACTTACCTTAACGCCAGCAATCAAGGTGGGTTGATAAAAATAGCCTGCCACATCAGGGATCGCGCCCCCCGTGACAATTTTAGCATGAGGCAATTCGTCGGCCCGCTCGACAAAACTGGCCACACTGTTGCGTTGTCGTTCGGTAATCAAAGGGCCTAAATCGTTTTTCGCATCGTCTGGGTCATTAAACGTCAAGCGGGACACACTTGCCTGTAGCTCTGCCACCAACTTTTCATAGATGCCCTTTTCAGCATAAACATGACAGGCCGCGGTGCAGTCTTGTCCAGCATTGTAATAACCATACTCGGTTACCCCTTGCACGACCTTCGCTAAATCCGCGTCGTCCAATACAATCACTGGCGCCTTGCCCCCCAACTCCAAATGCGTCCTTTTGACCGTTCGATAAGCCGCTTGCAACACTTTTTGCCCTGTTGAAATGTCCCCCGTCAAACTCACCATCCTAATCCCCGGATGCTTAATCAAACCGTTACCAACACTTTCGCCCCGTCCAAAAACAATGTTTACCACACCGGGAGGCAAAATATCACTTACCCACTGAGCAAATGCCAAGGTCGTCAAAGGTGCTTGCTCAGATGGTTTAAACACTAGGGTGTTACCCGCTGCCAAGGCAGGTGCAAGTTTCCACGCCAACATCATTAAGGGGTAATTCCACGGGGCGATCGCCGCCACAACGCCAACAGGGTCCATCCGAGTCATACTGGTATTACCGGGAAAATACTCCCCCGCAGCGGTACTGGGACGACAGCGTACCGCCCCCGCAAAATAACGAAACACATCAACCGCCGCAGAAATTTCATCTCGCTCAACCAGATGCCGTGGCTTACCACAATTCAAGGCTTCTAAATCCGCCAAATAACCGGCATTTTTTGCGATCGTATCGGCGAGTCGTAACAAATACCCAGACCGCTCCGCCGGCGTCGTCTTCGACCAATGCTTAGCGGCCATCTCAGCCGCCTTCACACTGTCGTCTATTTGTTTGTTCGAGGCTTCTGCAATGCGCACAATATGCTCAGCATTGGCTGGGTTGATCACAGTTTCTAAGTGCCCTTCTCCTGCCACCAACTCACCATTAATAAGCATCTGAGTGGTCAAATGTAAGGCTGCGGAAGAAGTCGATTTAGGCGAGCTAGATGCATCTGTCATAGTATTCACCAAGCAGGTTAAGCAGAAAATGTGGGCTGAGAAATAGACTCTCTCGCCACCTCAATAAAATGGTTGATAAGCTCATTTCTAACACCGCCTCGGCGCCATAAGAGCCCAATATCCAAGGTATTCGAGACATCAAGTATTTGTTTCGCTTCCACCCGATCGCCCTCAACAGACCAAGGACGATAAGCCATCTCCGGCATCACGGCCACTCCCATGCCAGCCGACACAAAGCTCCGCACGGCTTCCACTGAGCTGCTTTTCATAGCAATATTGGGCAGGCCATTTTGCGCCTCCCAGATCGTACGAATGCGCCGCTCCATTTCATCCGTTGACAACAATATCTGCGGCTCTTCAAGCACACTTTTCATGTTCAACGATTCTTCTTTCAGCAACGCATGCTCTGGTGGCAGCCAGATATGGTAACGAGAATAGGTCAACACCTCTGTATTAAAAGCGAAATGGTTGTCCAGATCAGACAACATCAGCACCGCCACATCCAGCTCACCGCCAATAATAAGGTGCTCGATGTATTCGCGTTCGTCTTCCACCACACGCACTGAAATATTGTGATAAACACGTTTAAAACGCGCCACTAAATCCGCCAGATAATAGCCAGCTACCATGCTGGTGACGCCCACGTTCAGTACGCCAGCGATATCATCAGTACTTTGTTGCAAGCTCCGCTTGGCATTCTCAACCGAGCCCATAATCAGATACGCCTGCCGCAAAAACTGATGCCCCAAATGAGTCAGTTCCATGCCTTTGGCGTGGCGCTCAAATAACCCCACCCCGAGCTCTTCTTCCAATTGCTTAATGGCCGTCGTGAGCGTGGACTGAGAAATATACACCGCACTGGCCGCCGCCGAGACCGACCCGGTTTCCGCAATCGCAATAAAATAACGAATTTGCCTAAGCGACATCATGCTGATATTCCCCTTACCTTCTAATCAGTCTATGGCTGTAAATGAGGTTATAAAAATTTGAAAACACACGTTTTTTCCTTTTTAACGTCACACTATTAACAGATATATCACAAAAGAGTTCGATCAGTTATCGCTTTTATCGATAGCTAAGTTCTTTATTTTGTATTTGCTATGACTTTTTAAGGATGGATATTCTGATAAGCACAAAGTGAGCAAAATTCGCACACTTTATTCATTTACTTGACCATGCCTCTGAGCATGCATTTAAACCTTTGAATTCACTTTGACGACGAATCAAGCTCCAAAAGCAACACTCACTAGTGCTTGATTTAAACGAACGCTGACAAAAACGAACTATGAAGGACTGCCCATGATTGCTTCACGCTTTAACGCTAAAACCGCCCTGCTCAGTCTCCTCTCATGTGGGATAGGCTTATCAGCTAACGTCTTCGCTGCCTCCGGCGAAGGCGAAGTCAACATTATTGCCTGGCCAGGATATATTGAACGCGGCCAGACAGACCCCGCCTACGATTGGGTCACCCAGTTTGAACAAAACACAGGGTGTTCCGTCAATGTGAAAACCGCCTCAACCTCAGATGAAATGGTCAGCCTCATGGCCAAAGGCGGTTACGACCTAGTGACCGCATCAGGGGACTCATCACTCAGGCTCATCTATGGCAAACGCGTTCAACCGATCGACATCAACAAAATCAACGCTTGGGACACCTTAGACCCGCGCTTAAAAAATGCCTCTTGGTTTACCGTCAATGGTCAACATTACGGTGTTCCCTTCCAATGGGGTCCCAACCTTCTTATGTACAACACTCAGGTTTTCAAATCCGCTCCCACCAGTTGGAAGGTGGTCTTTGAACCCATGACTCTACCAGATGGCAAGTCCAATCAAGGACGAGTTCAAGCTTACGACGGTCCGATTTACATCGCCGATGCCGCGCTATACTTAAAAGCCACGCGCCCAGAACTGAACATCAAAGACCCTTATGAACTGAACGAAACCCAATACGCCGCCGTGCTTGATCTACTGCGTCAACAACACAGCTTGATCCACCGCTATTGGCATGACTACAACGTACAAATGAGTGACTTCAAAAACGAAGGCGTTGCAGCTTCCAGCGCTTGGCCATTCCAAGCCAATGCATTAATTGCCTCAGGCGAACCCATTGCCACCACAGTACCGAAAGAAGGCGTCACTGGCTGGGCCGACACCACCATGCTGGCCACCGACACCAAACACCCAATATGTGCCTACCAATGGCTAAACTGGTCGATCACACCAAAATTACAAGGCGATTTGGCTGCTTGGTTTGGCTCCGTTCCGGCGGTTCCACAAGCCTGTGACAACAACCCATTACTGGGTGCCAAAGGTTGCCAGACAAACGGCTACAACGACTTCAATAAAGTCGCCTTCTGGAAAACCCCAAGATCCAAATGCGATGCCGAAGGCACATGTGTTTCTTACAGTCGTTGGACTAAAGATTACATTGCCATCATGGGCGGGCGCTAGCTCAGAAGGTGAATGGTCTATTGTGTGACAAAAAGACCATTCACCTCGCTTACCTGAAGCTCTCAAACCTGAGCTTCTTAGACGCGAGAGACGCAAGCCATCATTACTTAGCAACAAATAGCTAGCAACAAATAGCTAGCAACAAATAGCTAGCAACAAATAGCTAGCAACAAATAGCTAGCAACAAATAGCTAGTTACAAATAGCTAGTTACAAATAGCTAGTAACAAATAGCTAGTTACAAATACTTAGCAACAACTACCTAACAATAATGACTAAACAATAATAGGAATTTTATGAGTACGTCGGTCGAACTTTCGAACGTAACCCGCCAATTCGGTGAAGTGATTGCCGTCAATGACGTTTCGATCCACATTCAAGAAGGTGAATTCTTTTCCATGTTGGGCCCTTCCGGCTCGGGAAAAACCACCTGCCTGCGGCTCATTGCAGGATTTGAGCAAGCCAATCAAGGTCGCATCCTGATTCACGGACAAGAAGCCGCGCATCTGCCGCCTTATCAACGCGATGTTAATACCGTCTTTCAGGATTACGCCTTGTTCCCCCACATGACCATTGAAGAGAATGTCGCCTACGGCTTAATGGTCAAAGGCGTACCGAAACCAGAACGCAAAGCCCGAACGCAAGAAGCCCTCGACATGGTGTCCCTATCATCCTACGGAAAGCGCACGCCCGCCCAACTATCAGGCGGACAACGGCAACGTGTCGCTCTGGCCAGAGCCTTAGTCAATCGCCCACGAGTGCTGTTGCTTGATGAACCACTGGGGGCCCTTGACCAACAATTACGAGAACAAATGCAAACCGAATTGAAAAGCCTGCAACGGCAACTCGGCATTACCTTTATTTTCGTCACCCACGACCAAAACGAAGCCTTGTCGATGTCTGACCGAGTCGCGGTATTCAATCGGGGAAAAATCGAACAAGTGGACACCGCAAAAGCGCTGTACAATGCGCCCAAAACCCGTTTTGTCGCCGAGTTTGTTGGCTCCACCAACATTATTGCTGAGCAACTTGCCCTGCGTTTAACGGAGAGTGCGCGCACTTTTTCCATCCGTCCAGAGCATATCCAGCTTGATCCGGTCCAGATCAATCCAAGCACGACCAGTCATCCAGATAAGCTCAGTGTCCAAGGCACCATTAGCGAGATTCTTTACCATGGTGCCAGCACTCGCTTTAACGTCACACTGGACACTGGAGAACAGCTAAGCGCTCAGCACACCAATACCCTGTCAGACCGTCCATTAAACCTAGGTACAAGGGTGTCATTAAGCTGGCTCCCTTCTGCCATGGTACAACTTGATGGAGCCAAGTCATGATCTTGTCGAGCACGCATCCCACACGCCTGCGTAACCAGTTACAGCGAATGTTAAGGTCGACCGCAGACACCTTGCATCTTCATCCAAACCTCTTTTTAGGCTGCCTGCTCATCGCGCCCGTCTTGTGGTTTAGCATCATATACATTGCGCCATTGCTTAACCTGCTTTGGCAAAGCCTGTATACCTTCGATGACTTCACCATGACAGTGGTGCCGGATCTGACCCTAGATAATTTCTGGCAACTTTTTGAGCCCGCCAACTACGACATCATAGTCCGTACCGTCAGCATGGCCATCTGCGTCTCCGTGTTTAGCGCCATCTTCGCCTTCCCCATCGCCTATTATATGGCTCGCTATGCCAAAGGCAGAACCAAAGCTTTTTTCTACCTTGCCGTAATGTTGCCAATGTGGACCAGTTACATAGTAAAGGCTTATGCGTGGACGCTCATATTGAGCAACGATGGGGTGTTGCAATGGCTCATCCATTTGCTGCATTTAAGTGAGGTATTGGACTATTTACTCAGCCTATCCATCATCGGCGGCAACACCCTATCCACCTCTTACCTTGGGCGCTTTATGGTGTTTTCCTATATTTGGCTACCCTTTATGATCTTGCCCATTCAAGCCTCATTAGAGCGCTTACCAAGCTCACTGCTAAATGCCTCAGCCGACCTAGGCGCAACGCCATTGAAAACCTTCTGGCATGTGATACTGCCACTGACCGTACCAGGCATCGCGGCGGGCTCCATTTTTACCTTTTGCCTTACCCTTGGCGATTACATCATTCCACAACTGGTCGGACCGCCGGGGCTATACATTGGTAACATGGTGTACATTCAGCAAGGCTCTATTGGCAATATGCCGATGGCGGCAACCTTTACTCTGGTGCCCATCCTATTGATTGCCATTTACCTTCGTCTCGCAAAACGCTTAGGAGCCTTCGATGCACTTTAATCACACTGCCCCAAAATGGTTAAGCGCAACCGCCTATTGTGGGCTGTTCTTACTGCATTTTCCGATACTTATTATTGTGGTGTACGCCTTTAATACCGAACAATCGGCGTTTAGTTTTCCCCCGCAAGGCTTTACCCTGCATTGGTTTGCTGCCGCCGCGCAGCGCGCCGATATTTTTCAGGCGCTAGGCTTATCTCTGCAAGTCGCCGCCCTCGCAACACTCATTTCTCTGGTGTTGGGCACCTTGGCGGCAGCGGCTATGTATCGCCGCCAGTTCCTTGGCAAAAGCACCTTAACCTTAATCTTTATTATTCCGATCGCCTTGCCAGGAATCGTTACCGGCATTGCTTTGCTCAGCACCTTTAAAACCCTCGATATTGAACCAGGGCTGCTCACCATCGTTATCGGTCACGCCACGTTTTGTGTGGTATTGGTGTACAACAATGTGGTAGCCCGTTTACGAAGAACTTCCTATAGCCAAATTGAAGCCTCGATGGATTTAGGCGCCGACGGCTGGCAGACCTTTCGCTACATAGTACTGCCCAACCTGAGTTCTGCTCTACTCGCGGGAGGAATGCTGGCTTTTGCCCTGTCCTTTGATGAACTCATTGTGACCACCTTTACCGCCGGTCATGACAACACTCTGCCCCTGTGGCTGCTCAACCAATTGACCCGTCCTCGCGACGTGCCCATTACCAATGTGGTCGCCCTGTTCGTCATGCTGATGACTATGATTCCTGTCTTGCTTGCCTATAGAATGACAAAACAAGGGGAAGCCGTAGAAGGGAGTCAGAAATGAGCACTACGACATGTTCAAACGACCTTGTCGACCAAACAAGCCAAACCACATATCCAAAGCACATAGTCAAAGCACAGTGGCTCTAAACAACACTCTTGAACTACGCCAACCAAGGAAACTAACATGCAAAATACACTATTAATAAATGGTCAGCTCGTTTTAGGAAAAGGACAACCTATCGACATCCACAACCCAACCACTGGGCAAGTGCTGACCAGCATTGCCGAAGCCACACCAGATCAGGTTAACGAAGCCATTGAGGCCGCTGAAAACGCTTTCCGGACATGGTCGCTAACCACCCCGAAAGACCGCGCGCAATACCTATTAAAACTGGCCGATGCCATAGAAGACGAAGGTGAAGCCCTCGCCCGACTCGAATGCGACAACACAGGCAAGCCATATCTCGCCATGTTAGACGACGAAATCCCCGCCATTGCCGATACGTTTCGCTACTTTGCCGGCGCCTGTCGCTGCTTAACCGGTTCCGCGTCCGCAGAATATATGGCGGGTTATACCTCAATGATACGCCGTGACCCGATTGGCGTAACCGCCTCCATTACACCTTGGAACTACCCCCTAATGATGCTCGCCTGGAAACTGGCGCCCGCTTTGGCCGCTGGCAATACCGCAGTACTGAAGCCCTCTGAAATTACTCCCTTAACCACCCTAAAACTCACTCATATCCTGAACAAAATCTTCCCTGCTGGCGTCGTCAACATCGTCTTCGGACTTGGCCAATCGGTCGGCGCAACCCTAAGCAACAGCGACAAAGTCAGAATGATTTCCTTAACAGGCTCCATCGCCACGGGACAAAAAATTGCCCAATCCAGTACCGACAACATGAAGCGCTTACACATGGAACTGGGCGGAAAAGCCCCTGTATTGGTGTTTGAAGACGCCGATATGGACGAAGTGATTGACGGCATACGCGCCTTTGGCTTCTACAATGCCGGACAAGATTGCACCGCGGCTTGTCGGATTTATGTGCAAAAAAACCGCTACGACGAACTGGTTAGCCGCATTACTCAAGCGGTCTCCTCCATCAAGGTCGGCACCCCCTATCAAGAAGACAGCGAAATGGGACCACTCATCAGCCAACAACATTTTCAGAAAGTATGCGACATGGTGGATCGCGCAAGAGCACTTGACCACATAGAGATCACCACTGGCGGACACCCGATACCGGGAGACGGCTATTTTTACGCACCAACCGTCATAGCCCATGCCAAACAGGATGATGAAATCGTCCAAGAAGAAGTGTTTGGGCCTGTCATTTCCATCACCGCATTCGACACAGAAGAGCAAGCCCTCCAGTTCGCCAATGACTCAAAATACGGTCTGGCTTCTTCCGTGTGGACTCAGGACACAGGCCGTTCTGCTCGTTTGGCCGCTCGCTTACAATACGGCTGTACTTGGATCAACACCCATATGTTACTCGCCACCGAAATGCCCCATGGTGGAATGAAACTCTCAGGTTACGGAAAAGACATGTCTATGTATGGACTGGAAGACTACACAGTGGTGCGACACATTATGACGAAGCATTAAGGATACCAACAGACCCTTAGCGTCTATCGGCACACTCTACTGTTCACCCATGCTCCCTAAAAACTCTATAAGCTATTTAAAAAAACAGTTTATAGAGTTTTTATCCTTATTAACTTGGCAGGGTACACACATCCTCAAAGTAGAATTGTTTACTGAGCAGTATGCGGCTTCTCTGCTCAAGAAAAAGCGCTAAATACACTCTGCGAGTGGGCTTATATCTCGTGACCTTGAAGCAGCGACAGATAAATCAAAAGGAATGGTTCTTTATCCTGATTGGTCGTTATCCAAGCGAGTTCGAGGCAGAACAAGCGAAACAAGAATGACAAGATGAGGGTGTGTCTTCAACGCTAAGTCTATGGCCTAAACCGTCAAAATAAGCCTAAAAATCCTAACCCCCTGCAAACATTCTGATCATAGATCATCATCAAGTTGACCAGTATCCCGTCACCATTTTGTCGATCAAAAAGCGTTTTTAATGAGTCACTTAAAAGAAATTTATGGGGAAATCCGTGACTAAAAAGCGTCATCATTTGAGATATTGTTCAAGCTGAGTATGCGGTTAACATCTGTAAGTGGCTCAGGCATCCAACAAGTTTAAAGAAATTCGCCAAGTTGCCGCAGATGACATACAAGAAACAATTCGGCTCACTGGGAATTGTTTCTTGTATAAAGGTTTTGCATTGATCCTGCCACAACAATCAGTTACATTATTTTACAAACCATTTACCTTACCGAAAATGGCTTACCAAGCTACCTGTAAACTAATCTGAAATATTGAAAGGAACTCGTCGTGACTAAATTACATAAGTCTTTTGCCTTCGCACTGACCTTTGCTTTAGCTGGGTTGGCGACATCTGCTAACGCAGTAGAAAATAGAAAAACCATCTGTGTGCATGATCACCAAACACGGGTCATTGAAGTCGTTTACCCAGAAGGTAATCGTCTTCCTTGTGAAGTCCAATATACAAAATCCGAAGGCACAAAAACACTTTGGAGCGCGAAAAACAAAGCAGGCTACTGTGAAAACAAAGCCGCTGAATTTGTTGGTAAACAAACCGCTTGGGGTTGGTCTTGTGATCTAGCTGAAAATTCGGACATGAAAGAAGAAGCGACGGCTCAATAAAAACCGCGCTATTCATCCCTTCCATTCAAAATGGCCACTTACTGAAACATAAGAAAGTGGCCATTTTTCAATCTTGCTCTCATCGCAGCTTAAAACTCCGCCAACCGAAACTCTGCTATTTTATGCACTTCCCGCATGGCTCGATCAAACTCGGTTTGCCAATCATTTGGGTTTCTTTCGATAAATCCAGCCAAAATTTGTGCTTTCGTCGCTCCTTTTACCGCCATAATAAAGGGAAAGCCAAATTTGCTGTGGTATTCATCATTCAATTGTAAAAAGTGGGCTAACTCATCTTCACTACATTGGTCTAATCCTGCTCCGGCTTGTTCAGATTTAGACGCGTCTGTCAGCTCTCCAGAAAGAGCCGCTTTACCGGCTAAATCAGGATGCGCTCTGAGCAAAATAAGTTTCTCTTCCTCTGTACTGGCATCCACAATGTCTCGCATTGCCTGCTGAACTTTCAATATGTCATCATAAGAACTCGCTGGGTGCCGCAATTTAAGTCGCCAAAGCTGCTCTGCAACCCAAGGTGAATGCTCATAAACACTACCAAGTAGTGTTACGAATTCTGCTTCATCTGTAGTGGTTAATACCACTTCTTGCTTAGACATGTCATTTCTCCAACAACCCCGTATGTTAAAAAAACACGATAGGCGCGACCTTAAAAAACCATAAAACATATGGCACAGTTATTGACTACTATGAAACAATGCTTTCATCATCATTTCAACTAACGAACGCTTGAACTGCAAAAAATGGGCTAACTTTAGCTATTGAAATTTATTAAGGATATGAAATGGGCTATCTCACAACACACATTCTAGACACCACAAAAGGCATTGCGGCAGCAGGCGTTAAAATACAACTGTTTCGACATGACAGTAGTGGCCAAAAGAATCTCATTCATTCTACGACCTCTAACGACGATGGTCGCTGTGATACACCACTTCTAGACAAGCAAGACTTTGTGTCCGGTGTTTATGAACTGGAATTTGCCATAGAAGAGTATTTCTTACAGCAAGGTGTTCCATTGCCTAGCCCCAGTTTTTTAAATGTCGTTAATATTCGTTTTGGCATTAGTGATGAGTCTTCGCACTACCATATTCCATTGCTGGTTTCGCCTTATTCATACAGTACCTATCGTGGTAGCTAATGCCATTTGTCAGACCTTATGGTGCACCAAAAAAAAGCAAACGCACTAAGTTAAATCACGTTATGTCCCCTTCCACATAAAATGGCTCGCTCTTGCGAGTCATTTTTTTGTCCAACTGTTCAACAAATGCTTCCTCTTAAGCCTAATAAAACAAAGGTTTCATAAATTATTTTTTAGGATCATTTGTTTCGTGGCACATTTATTGCGACTGAAGATTGAAATTAGTGATTCTAATTAGGCAAACAATCAACGTCTGTATTTAGCAATGAGGTAATAACCAGATGAAAGCATTGATCATTGGCGCTGGTATCGGTGGTATGTCCGCTGCAGCGGCTCTTAAACAACAAGGTATTGAATGTGACATCTTTGAAGCCGTAAAAGAAATCAAGCCGGTCGGCGCCGCACTGTCTATTTGGTCGAACGGCGTCAAATGCATGAATCATCTTGGTATGGGCCACATCATGGATCAGCTCGGTGGACCCATGCATTATTTAGCCTACCAAGATGGTCTAACAGGCACAGTCATGACGCAATTTAGCTTAACGCCATTAGTCGAGGCTGTCGGTGAACGCCCTTGCCCAGTATCACGAGCAGATCTTCAGAGCCAAATGATCGATTGGTGGGGAAGAGATACCATTCAATTCGGCAAACGCATCGAAAAAGTAGCGCAAGATGACGCTGGGGTTACAGCTTACTTTACCGATGGAACTCATGCCACTGGGGATTTTATGATTGCCGCTGATGGCACCCATTCCAAAGTGCGCACACACGTTTTAGGCTATGAAACAGAACGCCGCTATGCTGGTTATGTCAATTGGAATGGCTTGGTGAATATTGATGAAGACATTGCCCCAGGCAATCAATGGACCACCTTTGTTGCTGAAGGCAAACGCGTTTCCATCATGCCCATTGCCGAAGGCCGTTTTTACTTTTTCTTCGATGTGCCTCTGCCAAAAGGTCTCGCCGAAGATAGAAGTACAGTCATCAAGGATCTAAGCGACTACTTTAAAGGCTGGGCACAACCAGTACAAACCCTCATCGCAGCCATTGATCCAGAAACAACCAATCGAATTGAAATACACGACATAGAGCCCTTTGATACATTAGTGAAAGACAAAATAGCCCTATTAGGCGATTCTGCTCACAGCACCACACCAGACATTGGTCAAGGTGGCTGTTCCGCTCTAGAGGATGCGGTGGTCTTAGGACAGTGCTTCGCAGAGACCCAAGACATTACCAACGCACTTAAAAACTACGAAGAAAAACGTCGATTCCGAGTTAAAGATTTGGTTCTAAAAGCACGCAAGCGTTGCGATGTCACTCACGGCAAAGACATGCAAGAAACCCAAGCTTGGTACAATGAATTACGTCACGAAACTGGTGACAACATTATTGAAGGTTTGCGTAATACCATCGCTGGAGGCCCACTGGCCTAGCTCAACCCTATAACCTCCCCCAGTATGCTTGCTGGTTTGTTTTCCCGCTCATGGTGACTACTGTGAGTGGGCTTTTTTTATCCAAGCCCTCATCCTATCAATTCGGTCACAAATTTGCCTTCCATCACCCGATTAGTAAATAATGGTTGCCTCATGTTTTTTGAAGGAAGTTGCTCACAAAGCATCCACTCAAAAAGAACACAATAACAATAAATGTTCGACCAGCAGAAAACACCTTTCTGCCAAACAAAGGATGGAAAAATGCCACTCACTGACTTATCACAAGTGAAAACAGTTCGTCTCAATAACGGCCAGATCACAGTCGATGTATTGACTCTTGGTGCCAGTCTCCAAGCCATCTATTTAAAAGATTACCAACACTCTATGGTGCTCGGCTCTAACCAGCTGGCGGATTACTTAGGCCCATGTCGATATTTTGGTGCCATAGTAGGAAGAGTCGCAAACCGAATTGCCAACAGTCAGGCGCAAATTGGGGAGCAGCTTTATCAACTCACCCCCTCCTCACCCAGCCCACACCAGTTACACGGTGGCCCAAATGGTACAGACTGCAAAAACTGGAAAATTATTAAACAGTCCCATGACGCCGTCACACTTCAAGTCATGCTACAAGATGGTGAGATGGGCTTTCCTGGCAAGCTTATCATTAACGTAATTTACCAATTGCTGGAACAAGGTTTGGAAATGAAGATTCAAGCCTCAAGTGATCGGCTCACCCTATGCAATCTGGCAGGCCACAGCTACTTCAACTTAGATGGCCATGGCTCCATTCTAGACCACAAACTCTGCGTCCATGCTGAGCATTATTTACCAGCCGATAAAGATTTAATTCCAACTGGTGAAGTAAGCCCCACTGCAGGTAGCCAATTCGATTTCACCCACTTACGTACCATAGGTCGTGACGATTATACGGAATTGGACACCAATTTCTGCTTGTCTTTAGCCCCAAGGTCCATCCAAAAAGTGGCAACACTGAAAGCCCCCTTGACGGGCATAGAACTCGAACTTCAAACCACCGAACCGGGTTTACAGGTTTACGATGGCCGTCATATCGCCTTACCTAAGAGCAACAGCATTAACCAGGTTGAATTAGCGCCCTATGCTGGTTTGGCACTTGAAGCTCAACATTGGCCAGATGCCGTTCATCATTCCCACTTTCCCCCTATCCTACTAACGGAAGGTGACACCTACGAACAGACTACACGCTACCTATTTAGCTAAAGTCGGCAAAAAACATGACAAAATAAAAAGGGGCCAAACATTGGCCCCTTTTTAGTGTCCGTAAACTAACCTGATTATTGCAGACTTAGGGTAAAGGTCCCTTCTGGTGTAACGGGCAAATATTTCTCGTAAAAATCAAAGTAGGCTTGCTCAGGATTTAGATCAGCAAACAATTCTGGGTACATAGCCTTTGCATAAAAAGCAATCATCGCGCTGTCCATGATGGTACGACAGGCTCCATGATAAGCGCCAAACATACGGTTATTTTTCACCGCAGACAGACTTGCCCAACCCGTACGTTGCTTAAAGCCCTCAAGGCGTTTCAAGGCGTCGGCTTTATCAACCCCTTGTCCCATAATCATAGCGTCCGGTGAATTCGCGGTTTCATAACCCGTCATAACAATAACATCAGGGTTTGAAGCAATCACTTGCTCTGGGTTCAATTTCCCCCACCACTCAACGAAAGGCGCTGAAATATTATCGCCTCCGGCAATCGTAGAAATCGCCCCCCACATATTTTTCCCAAAAGTGTAGCTCAATTCACTTGGTCCCATAGACCCAAACTCTGTGTACACTTTAGGCTTTGGCAAGTTCGCTTCCGTAAGACGCTGACTAATACCCTCAACTCGATCTTGATATTCTTTGGCAATCTTCGCGGCACGTGCTTCTTGACCCGTTACCACACCAATAAGCTCGGTACTTTTCAAATGACGTTGAAGCGTTTGCGCATTGTAATCCACCACTAATACTGGAATACCAGCATCTTGAATTCGCTCTACATCCGTTCCCAAACCTTTAAACTGCCAATCCGCCAGCAGCAATAGATCAGGACGAAGACCAATCACCTTTTCAACTGAAAAGGTTTTCGTGTCAACACGACCAATGCCAGGAATGTCCGCTAAAGACGGGCGATGTTTAACATACATATCCCAATTAGCAGGACGCGCCTGCCAAATGTACTTAGACATACCAACCACCTTGTCATAGGCGGCTTCAGTACCAATGGCCATGTAATCTTCAGGGTAAAAACCAACGATGACCCTTTGTGCAGGACTGTTAAAAGTCACATCGCGGTCAAGTACATCTTTTACCGTCACCTGATCAGCCCATGCAAAACTCACCAAGATGGAGAACACAAGTGCTATGAACGATTTAATCATATAAAAACCTTTTACAACTGAATTTTGATTTGAATATGATAATCGTTATTACTTAAATTAAAAATAGCCGTCCCTGAATTACTCAGTTTATTTTTAACTAATTTCATCAATAGACAGCGCCATTGCGCCACCGTTAGCAATAAGCCCATCACAAAAAAGGCCATCCAAATAGGACAGCCTTTGTTTATTAACGTTACTCAATCGACAATGAAATCAAGCAATGCGCCTGCTACTCAGTTCGGAACTTAGCCACCATCTCATGCAATTCTTTACCCAGCACATCCTGACTTGCGCATAACTTAGCCACATCGCCAGAGATAGAAGACACTTGCTGAGCCGAATGACTAATATCCGTAATGTTTTTGTTAATGTCCTCTGTAACGGCTCTTTGCTGTTCTGCAGAGGCGGCTGTTTGCATGGTCATATCACGCATTCTCTTCACCACTTGCTCGATCTGCTCAAAGGACTCTAACGCCTGATCCGATAAACCAATGGCCGTTTCAGATTCGGTCAAACTCGTCATCATTGAATCCGATGCTTGTTTAGTCCGACTGGCTAGCAAGTTCAAAATATTGCCTATCTGCTCGGTAGACTCTTGAGTTCGTCCGGCCAAGGTTCTTACTTCATCCGCCACGACCGCAAAGCCACGACCTTGTTCACCTGCACGCGCAGCTTCTATCGCTGCATTCAAAGCCAATAAATTAGTCTGTTCAGCAATGTCCTGAATGGTCGAAAGAATCTGATTAATATTGGTGGTTTCTTTTGCCAGTTCGGTAATGATCTCATTCGAGTCTTTTAGACGTTGACCAAGTCGATTCACCCCATCCGCACTGCTTTTTAACAGATTTTTACCGGCCACTGTGGTTTCCAAACCTTTCTCAGAAAATTCCGCTGAATGCGTACAACTTTCCGCCGCGTCACTCGATGCAATGACCATTTGCTGGCCAGCCTCAACAATCAGCTCAATCGAGCGCAATTGATCTGAGGTCGATTTTGCTACTTCACTGGCCTTTTCAGACGTTTCCGCAGACACTTTATCCATCTTTTGACTAGACTGTTTAATGCCGACAATTAACTGACGAGTAGAATCAATGAATAGATTAAACCAATTCGACAAGACCCCGGTTTCATCTTTGGACTGAGTCTCAATTCTCGACGTTAAATCCCCTTCCCCTTCTGCCAAAATTTTCAAATGATTTGAAACAGACTCAATGGGTGTCACTAAGCCTTTTGAAATAACAAAAGCAACGAGAATACACAGCAATAACAGCAACACACACACAATAATGGTGGTTGTGATCAGCTCATTGGTACTGGAATAAATCTCCGCGGTTGGCATCAAGCCCACAAACTTCCACTGCAAATTTGGGGAGGTATACACATTGGCATAATAGTCTTGGCCATCTAAAGAAAAGAAGGTAATACCTGACGAGGTCTGGGCTATGTTTTGGTAAGCTTCACCTTCGAGGTCGGTAATTTTCTTGAAATTGTTATCTGGGTGTAACGCATCAACCAAAATGGTGCCGGTATTTTCAACCACCATAATACTGCCAGACTCACCCAGCTTGGTTTTGGTTGCCATGTCGGTTAATGTCTTGATCGACACATCAACCGCAACCACACCATCCATTTGATTGCCTCGTTGATAGGAACGAACTGCGGAAACGTATACTGCGTCATCTGGCTCCCAGTAATAAGCATCACGTAATACGGTTTGCCCATTATTTTCCATACCAACCGTATACCATGGACGCTTCTCTGGATGCCACTCGGCATAACCATAGGTCCCAGGCCATTCAGAATAACCGCCCCGTTGATCTCCCAAGTAAACATACACAAAATTAGGGTTATTGTTACCAACTGCTTCGAATAAGTTAAATAGATCAGCTTCACGTCCACCATTTTGACTCGCCACGTCTTTTGGTGCTTTTCCTTCTGTTTCAAAATAAGTGGTTAATGGCTTGGCATTTGGGTCTTTCACCGCATCACTGTCGGATAAGAAGCCCACCGTGTATTTGATGTCTTTAATGAATTGGTCAAAGGTCTTTTCCACCGCGCCCAAAGTTTGTCCGCTGTTCTTCGAAAAGCTTTCGAGGGCTTGGTTAGAAGCGAGGTAACCAGTAATAGAACTAATAATTAGAATAGGCAAAAGAGTCGCAAGAGAAAGTGTGATCAACAACTTTGTTTTAATTTTCATTAGCATTTTCCTAGCACAAGTCCATTAATCTAAGGCAGAATTGCCTCCATGGAACCCGATTTAATCCTATATTCATTCTAGGATAGGCGGAAAACATTATAAACACATAAATTCCGATAATTTCTCTTATCTTATTGCTCAATCGAGCTAATTACCTCCAACACCTCTGGTAATACGGTAATTTTCTCCTCTTGCATTTCCTTAAATAACACCAGAATATTTGGCCTCTGCTCAGGAAATTCGACTAACCATTTTAATAACACTTGCTTTACTTCTGCCATAGATTGAGACTCATGAACAGGCACCTCTAACGCTTTCAACCTTTCTTTGAAATCCACTTCATCAATCAAGTCCACTATCATCATTCCGAGTCACCTCTCTTCATCCAGTTCTTAGGTTAACCTAACGAATAACCTTTTCTTCCAATAAAAAATCGAATATGGCGTTTGCCTTCTCTTCCACACTTTCGTTTTTCATCACTTTGCCACCGCCACCCGCGGCTTTGGCCGTCGCCGCCTTAAAACGATCTGCAGCGCTCTTCGCTTTTACCACCTTCATCCGCTTAGATCTGGCTTTTGCGGGTTGGAATTGCCATTCACTGGCTTCTTGATCGATAGCAGACAGGCTTTCGACAACCTCAATGTTGGCTCTCATACCAGGACCAAATGCCGTCTGTCTTGCGGCTGTTGCCGCATTATCAACCGTCGCAACAAAAGGCAAAGAAACCGCCACAGAGCGCCTTTGCCCTCTCGGTAACGCGAGCAAAATTTGTGCCACACCCTTTTCAATAGATTGGATTTCCGCAATCCTTGGCACCAAAGGCCAACCTAGCTTTTCCGCTAACAAATAGGGCAATAGGCCTGAAGATTCGCCAGTTTCAGAACGGGTCCCCATCAGCAAAAAGTCGGCTTGCTGATCTTTTACATAATCGAGCATAGCCGATAAAGCATCATCCCCTTGATGCTGTGATAACACCGTCATACAGGACAGTCCCATACCAGCGTATTGTCGTAATACCGGTGACGTGGCTTGACCTGCATGGACAACAGACAAATCCACTAACTGACGACCTTGTAAATTCAGTCCCATTTCCACCGCTCGACCGTCCTGATCAGCACGACGCTCACGACCAGACTGTGGGTGCTGACCAATCGACACACAAACCAATGCTTTGTATTTTGCCTCATCAGATGGCATAGATGATGGTTTAAGCAACATGACTTGTCTCCTCATTTGGGGAAGGTATTTCAGTCGTCAACACCTTACCTGTGCGAACTTGAGCCAAACGAATCAGCTCTGCCAATAATTCCTCGCTGTCACCAATGACCGCCAAATCAGCTCGTTTTATCATGTCACAACCCGCATCCGTATTAATGGCTACGATTTTGTCGCACTGGCCAATACCCTGCATGTGCTGGATGGCACCTGATATTCCGACCGCCAGATACACTCGCGCCGTCACCCAAGTCCCAGACGCACCGACTTGTCGCGCTCTCGGCATAAAACCATCATCCACCGCCACACGACTGGCCCCTTCCGTGGCCCCTAACATGGCAGCGCAATCATGGAACTGTTGCCAGTTATGAATGCCGTTACCTGCCGATAAAATGAACTCGGCTTCGGCCAAAGGCACGGCATTAGGGTCAACTGTCATCAAGCCTTGATCAGACACATGACATTCGGACGCTGAAATGCCGTCTACTGACAAGGGCAATACTTCGTGACGTGTTTCGTCAATTGGCGCACCACATTCCTCTAATAACATTAAAATACGGGGTGTCGAACGATGAATGTCTTGGCTGGCCGATGCCGCTCGACAAACCGTTTGTTGATGACTGACTTGCCAAGCTTGAGTCGCTGGCCTTTCCCCCAAGGTGACCGCCAAACGTGACGCCAGATCCATGCCGCCATTGACACTGTCTGGAAATAACCAATGTTTAGGGTGATATTGCTTCTCCAATTGAAGCAAAGCCGACAACTTGGCTTCGGGCGCAAATCCCTCGTACTGTTGCGCGTCTAAATGCACTAAACGATCAACCCCAGCCAGATCAAACTGCGATTCTTTGCTCTCACCAAAACAAACCACCACCACGGCCAATCGTTCATCAGCGTCCATCGCTTTACGTTCAGCCGCTAGATCATGAGCCAAGCCTAAAATGTCTTTATCATGGGAGGTTAAACGCCCACCAACCATGTCAGGCACCACCATGATGTAGGCATTTTCGTCCACCACTTGATGAAGCGGCAACAAGACGTCTTTAGCGCTTGCTGTCGCTCGCTTCGCCTGAACGCCAGTATTTGGGTTGCCAGCTAAGCGATCGATACGCTTAATCCCATTCGGTCCAATAAACCCTTGACCATGTGGGTTTTTACGTAATAAACCAGTAGGGCCACGTTGCTCAACCGCGGACGCTTGTAACACAGCTTGATGTAATGGATGCAAACGATTTCGAGCAATTCTTTCCGCTCTTGGGTCGCGTCGAAGAATCTCGTGATACTGACTCATGCCGCGCCCTCCACTAACTGATCCGCCATGATTTCAGCAATATCACGCACCTGAGGACGAGGCTCGACCACCCCTTCCAACATGGCCGTGCATTGTTGACAACCCACCGCCACCAACTCAGCCCCCGTGGCAACAACCTCTTCCATGCGCATATCCGCAATACGACGCTCACCTGGAATATCCGTAATGGGCGCTCCGCCACCGCCACCGCAACAGCGTGAGCGATAACCTGAGCGCTCCATTTCCGCAACCTCAATCCCTAACCCCGACAGCAAAGCACGAGGCGATTCATACTCACCGTTATACCGACCTAAATAACAAGGGTCATGATAGGTAACTTTACCGCCCATAAATTCCGCCACAGACAATTTGCCTTGCTCCATAAGGCGATTTAAAAAGGTCGTATGATGCAACACCTCAACCTCTTGCAGTGCGCCTTGTTCATCAAAATCCTGATATTCATTGCGCAAACAATGAAATGCATGAGGGTCAGTCGTGACTATGGTATTGAATTCATATTGAGATAAGGTTGCTAGATTACGTTTCGCCAAACTCTGAAAGGTCGCATCATCACCAAGTCGGCGCGCAACATCGCCACTGTCTCTTTCTTCGTCTCCCAATATCGCCACATCCACTTTGGCCGCTTTTAACAGCTTGACAAAGGCTCGGAGAATTCGCTGGCTACGCATATCAAACGCGCCGTCGGAGACCCAAAATAAAACATCAACCTTCTTCACGTCCTTCATGACACTGAGGTTCTGATCAGCCGCCCAGTGTGTGCGGCTACCCGGTGCGTAACCATTTGGATTATCCGTGGCAATGATATTTTCAAGTATCTCAGCCCCTTTGTTTGGTGTGTCGCCTTTTTCTAAGGTTAAAAAACGACGCATGTCGACGATGGCATCCACATGCTCAATCATCATTGGGCACTCTTCCACACAAGCGCGACAAGTGGTGCAAGACCAAAGCGTGTCTGCGCTCACCAAGCCTTCAGTGATCACCTGGGTTGGCGAGCCCACGGCCTTTCCAACCTCGACATTTGGATAAGCACTGCCGGCGTATTTTTCATCCGTTCCACCTGCTAACCCCACCACCATGTCCTGAATCAGCTTCTTCGGGTTCAGCGGCTGCCCTGCTGCGAAAGCTGGGCACATAGCCTCACAACGGCCACATTGAACACAGGCATCAAAACCCAATAATTGGTTCCATTTAAAGTCTTCAGGTTTCGCCACACCATGAGAATCGCCACCCAAATCAGCGGGTTTTAATCCAGTAGAACGTCCACCACCAAAGCGCTCTGGACGACGATGAAAAGCCAAATGAAGCGCTCCGGCAAAAGCATGCTTCATAGGACCGCCCCAAGTCATGCCAAAGAGCATTTCACCAAGACTTAATAGAACCAACACGCCGAACACCAAACCCAATAAAATTTGCCCCATCTCCCCCAAGCCAAAACTGTCCGGCAAAATACCCGCCGCCGGTAGAGTCAGAATAAAGAAGGTCAGTGAGAATGTTAGCAGGCTTTTTGGCAATCGCATCCAAGGCCCTTTTGACAAACGAGAGGGTGGATTCAAACGACGTTTAAACACAAATACGGCGCCGCAGAACATCATCACCAACGCCGCCAATAACAGCCACGCCAAAATTTGACTGTTAATCTCCAATAGGTGAACCAGAACCACCAACACCATCGCCAGTACAAATCCCCCACCAGTAGCGACGTGAGTGCGAGACATGTATTTATCACGTTCTACGACATGATGAAGGTCATGCAAGTAGCGTTTTGGCATGGCCATTAAACCGGCCAAAATATCGACTTTTTCGGCTTGCCCGGCACGCCAAAGATTGGCACGTCGAATCGCGCCTATGCCCGCGAGCAATATTAACGTCGCGATTAATGTAGGAAGCAACCAATCCAGAATCATCTTTTACTCTCAATATTAGGCGTATTGAAAACAGTACACAGTATTAAAACCGTACGATTTATTAGCGATAAAGTGGGCAAAGCAAAGGCCTTCATGAGCATCAAGGGCCCATTTCAACACTGCCTTTCAAGCTTCCCCATCGTCTCTTATAGGTCCTTACAAAGACGTAAAGCATCGTACATCGCCGCATGAATATTGCGCTGTGACACACAATCCCCTAACCGCCACAAAATCATGCCATCAAGGTCGTTTGCTAACAGCTCAGGTTGAGGCTTAATATCAAACAAAGCTTCATTGTCTATTTGTCCCTTATTCACCGAATCGGCTTTTAAGTCGTAATACAATGCTTCATTCGGACGAGTACCGTTTTCCACCACAACCTGATCAATCACACGCTCTTCTTGCTGACCTGTGTATTCGTTTTCCAATACTGCTACCAGCTTGTCGTCTTCCCGATAGACTTTTTCCAACAGCATGTCCGACGTCATAATGACTTCTTTCTCATACAAGGAACGATAATAGGTTGGGAAGGTCGTCCCCCCGATACCAACACCCGGCTTAATATCATCGGTGACTAATTCCACCAGCGAGCCTTTCGACGCCAGATAATCGGCGGCCGACATACCAGAGAATTCACAAATGGTGTCATAGATGAGTACATTTTTACCTGGCTCAACCTTGCCACTGAGAATGTCCCACGTTGACACGACCAAGCCTTCTGCTGCACCCCATTCTGGGTTCTGATCTAGGAAAGGACGACCACCTGTACACAAAATACATACATCTGGATTCAACGATTGAACCAGTTCAACATCAGCAGACGTATTCAAGCGAATGTCGACGCCTAAACGCTCCACCTCCATAATCAACCAACGGGAAATCCCCGCGATTTGATCACGTTGAGGCGCTCTTGCAGCCAGCGTAATTTGTCCACCAAGCTCTGGGGCTTTTTCGATCAATGTCACCTTATGGCCACGCTCAGCAGCAACCCTAGCCGCTTCCAGACCACCCGGTCCACCGCCGACCACCACCACATTACGGATCGGGCCAGTGGTTTTCTCGATGATATGCGGCATGCCCATGTACTCACGCGAGGTCGCGGTGTTCTGCACACACAATACGTCCAAACCTTGATACTGACGGTCAATACAATAGTTCGCGCCCACACATTGACGGATCTGATCCACCTGATCCATTTTAATCTTGGCAATAAAATGTGGGTCTGCGATGTGCGCTCGAGTCATGCCGACAAAGTCCACATAACCGGCTTCCAAAATACGTTTGGCTTGATTCGGATCTTTAATGTTTTGCGCATGAATCACCGGCACATTCACCACGTCTTTTATGCCCGCGGCTAAATGCAAAAACGGCTCAGGCGGATAGCTCATATTCGGAATCACATTTGCTAAGGTGTTATGAGTATCACAACCAGACCCAACGACACCGAAGTAATCGACCAGACCAGTGGCATCGTAATATTGTGCGATTTGCTTCATATCATCGTGATTCAAACCATCGGGATGGAATTCGTCTCCAGTGATGCGCATGCCCACGACAAAATCCGCGCCAACTTCCTCACGCACGGCTTTTAGCACTTCCATGCCGAATTTCATGCGACCTTCAAACGTGCCACCCCATTCATCGGTGCGTTTGTTAACACGAGGGGACCAAAATTGGTCAATCATGTGCTGGTGAACCGCCGATAATTCTACTCCGTCCAAACCGCCTTCTTTGGCACGACGTGCGGCTTGAACAAAGTCACCAATCACTCGCCAAATTTCTTCCACTTCAATGGTTTTACAGGTCGCACGGTGAACCGGTTCACGGATACCAGAAGGCGACATCAAGTTTGGCCAGTTCTCACCATCCCAACGAGAACGACGTCCCATATGGGTAATTTGAATCATGATCTTGCCACCGTGCTTATGCACCGCATCGGCAAGATTTTGAAAATGCGGAATAATACGATCGGTCGACAAATTCACTGAGCTCCACCAGCTTTGTGGGCTATCAATCGACACCACACTGGAACCACCACAGATACAAAGACCACAACCGCCTTTGGCCTTTTCTTCGTAATACTTCACATAACGATCGGTTGTCATCCCGCCGTCTGTCGCATAAACCTCAGCATGAGCGGTACTCACAATACGATTACGAATGGTTAATTTATTGATATTGAGTGGCTCAAACAGCACATCATATTGGGACATGAAAAAGACTCCCGCTTAACTGGTAAAACGTGAAAATAATAGAAAAAAACGCCATGCCTGCCCGCACCGCGCTATTGTCAAAACTACATAGGGCTAACGTGGAAATAACCGACTTCATGACCTTCTTCAGCGCCACTTTGGGTCTGAATGGCTTTGGTACGTATTGAAGAGCCTTTGCTCTCTAATACTTGATCCAAGGCCCCGGCAAACCAACCCGTAAACATATAATCGACTTTGCGATTTACCTTCTTGCCGTGAATTTTTTCGTAGTGATAGACAAAGGCAGAATGTTCCAAACGCACCTTCGCGGTACCTTTTTCAATGTCCAATTCTTCCGTAATGAAAAAACCCCAGCCGCGCTGACATAAGCGTTTTAAATAATGATGCCAAATGTCCTCACCATAAATACCATGACATTCTGACTCTTGCTCACACCAAAAATAAGCCGATTTATAACCCGCTTTGTAAAGGATGTCGGCATAACGCTCGGCACCAATTTCGTCCTCAATGCCCATATGATTATTCACAAAAAAGTGACGTGGCACGTACAACATAGGCAAGGCGTCGGTTGTCCAAACACCGGTATCATCGTCTACTTGAATTGGCATTTCTGGTGCGTGAAAAGACATAGTTTATTCCTCAAAAATCGCTAACAATTAATAAATTACTGAGTGCAGTCGCAGTATCATGAACCCCAAACTTCTTTTAGTAAGTTCACCCAATTCTCACCCATAATCTTGCACACCTGACGCTCACTAAAACCATGTTTCAGCAAAGCTTCAGTCAAATTAGGAAACTCACCGACAGTACGAATACCTTTAGGGTTAATGATTTCGCCAAAACGCGTTAAACGACGTGCGTAGCCTTTGTCATGGGTTAAATATTCGAAAAAGTCATGACCATGACCTTGAGTAAAATCGGTCCCAATGCCAATGGCATCTTCCCCGACTATGTTGTAGATGTATTGAATGGCTTCGACATAATCATCAACGGTGGCGTTTACACCGGCTTTCAGAAAAGGGGTAAACATGGTGACACCGACAAACCCGCCATTGTCCGCAATAAATTTAAGCTCTTCGTCACTGCGATTACGCGGATGTTCTTTTAAACCAGATGGTAAACAGTGAGAATACGCCACTGGCTTATTCGACTCGATGATGACTTCTTTCGCCGTATTCGGACCAACATGAGACAAATCGCACAACATACCAACACGATTCATCTCCGCGACAATTTCACGACCAAAGCCAGACAAGCCACCATCACGCTCATAACAGCCCGTACCGACTAAGTTCTGCGTGTTGTAACACATCTGCACAATGCCCACGCCCAGATCCTTAAAGATCTGCACATAACCGATTTGGTCCTCAAACGCATGAGCATTTTGAAAGCCCATCATAACGCCTGTTTTGCCCTCGGCTTTGGCACGATGAATGTCTGCCGTGGTGTACACCTTGGTTAACAAATCACTGTTGGCTTCGATTAACTGATTCATCTCCACCACATTGCGCACCGTGCCCTCGAAATTTTCCCAAAACGACACAGTACAATTGGCGGCAGTCAGCTTCCCTTTCGCCATGTCTTCGAACAATTCACGGTTCCATTTGGCACAAATCAAACCATCAATCACAATGGCTTTGTCGTGTAACTCTGCTGCATTCATCGTGGTTTCCTTAAGAATCTAAACAATGAACTCAGTGTAATTTTTCAAAAGCTTGGGAAGCTGGCTGGAAACGACTAGAGACACACCAAAAGCGACTTTGCCCGACATGGCAAAAGAGATAAGCCTATTGCAACAAGACCATTCACAGCCTAGGCGCAGACCCAGTGGTGGTTCACAGCGAAGATCTGAACGCCACATTAGGTAATTAGTCGCATCCATCTCCCCTTTGCAAGACATAGAAAGTCGCTCAGCTAGCCTCCAGCAAGAAACAACATATTGGTCAATATTGTCTTAGCAATACCGAACGAATCAGCCACCGATTACATTCGACTAAGACAGAAATGGGCAAACAGCAGCTTACTTGATAAGATAACCCAGCCTCGCGTTTATGGACCTTTATTGATGTACGAAAAGATAACTCGCCTGACCACCTTAGCTTCTGGCAGTCTGTTAATTATGACCCTATCGGGTTGCCAAACAGCGCTGAATTTTGACTCAGTAGATTCCGTTAAAACGCTGACGAAGCAAATCCAAAACGCGGACAACATTGATGATGTCAAAGCCATTGCCAAACAAGCGAAAGTCAGTCGCGATCTCATACGAGCAGACCTCAAAGCGATCCAAGCCCTATACAAAAACCTTGATCAAAAGGTGAATAAGAAGTGGGGCAAAGACAACAGCCAATTGCCCGACAAGAAGAAATACGTCAAATACGTTAATGACTACCAAGCACGGGCCATCGTTGATTTTGATAAGGGTAAAGTGCGAGTCGAAACCGTCAACAGCCGTGCCCCAAAAAACGCTCTGATCGAAGCCGTTAAAACGACCCTATTAACCACAGCAGATCCGACCAAAACCGACATCTTCTCCAGCTCTGCGCCCAATACCGACGGCGTACCTTTCTTGTATCCGCAAGTGCTGGATAACGAAGGCGTGTTAGTAAAATACCCTTGGCGCGCGGGGCGCTATGCGGATTATTTGGTGTCCAACAAATTGCAAAAAAACACGGCCAGCGGCAAAACCATTTATGCCGTGGAATTTGATCTGGTTGAAAAACACGAGCATTTACGCCAAGAAAAATACAGCAAGTATGTGATTGCGGCCGCGAACCGTTACAAGCTCGAACCGGCCTTGATTTACGGCATCATAGAAACCGAAAGTTCTTTTAACCCTTATGCCGTCAGCCCTGCTAACGCGTACGGATTAATGCAAGTGGTGCCCGCCACAGCAGGCAAAGACGTGTACAACCTAGTGAAGAAGAAATCGGGGCAGCCCAGCAAAGATGTGCTCTTTTCTCCAGAACAAAACATCGACATTGGCAGCGCTTACCTGCACATATTACAAACCCGTTATCTTGTGAAGGTCAGCAATAAAACCAGCCAAGAATACTCTATGATCTCAGCGTATAACGGCGGCACTGGCAACGTTCTCAAAACCTTTGACAGCAACCGCACCACGGCAATGAACAAAATCAACCAGACCTCAGCCAGTCAGGTGTACCAACTTCTGAGGTACAAACACCCCAGAGCCGAATCACGGAAATACTTAGAAAAAGTCACCAAAGCGAAGAAAAACTACGAGTAAATTTACGCTGTAGTGCTACGTGTGTGGGTAGTTTTTTGGAGTATTACATGACCACGATTTATGATCTACTCAGCTTTCAAAGAACGCCTTGATCTCAGCAGATAACACGGCAGGGGCCTCTTCAATCACAAGATGCCCTGTTTCAGGCACTATCACAAGCTTGGCACCTGTTATTTTACGTTGAAGTAAATACGCTTGCTCGCAAGGAATCCATTTGTCTTCTTCTCCCCACAATATAAGAACCGGTGCGTTTACCGCGTTAAACTTATCTTGAAAGTCATCCGTAAAAACGGAATCGGCTTGAGCAATCTGTCGATAAAAGGCTTTTTTACCTTGTTCTCCCTCCCAAGGGGCTAATATTCCATCGATTGTCTCTTGTGATAGTGTTTGATAGGCAGCCGTTTTTATATAGGCTTCGACTATTGCGGAATGAATATAATCAGGAACACCCGAAAAAGCACTTTCATGTTTTTCGATATGTTTGAAGAAAGGCGACCCCCAGGGAGATAGTGCAACAGGATCTATGACAGCCATTTTTTTATAGTCGCGCTTATCTAGGATATGATTCCTCAATACTGTCGTGCCACCAAAATCATGACCGACAATAAAAGGCAAGTCTAACCCCCAGTGATCAACTAACGCATCTAGTAACTTATTTTGTATTCCAAGAGAAACATCCGCGTCGCTTTTATCTGATTCTCCATAGCCAAGCAGATCAAAATAATACACCTTATAATGGCAAGATAAGTCTCGAATCAAATGCCTCAAATTGAAAGATGACCAAGGTGTACCATGGACCAAAATCAGAGGCTCGCCCTCACCTTTGATTCCGTACTTAACGTCTCGCCCTTGGTATTGATAGGTATAAGGAAGATTCCAATTACTCAAGTTTGACTCCTTAAATAAAATCTCTTACTCAGCGAAAAATGTGCTATCAGCACAGAGCCGTAATAAGTTCTTATTTAACCAAATTATAGAAAATTATGGGGGCGGTCTGTCTGACCATAGCATATTATTTATCAGACCGAACACAGGCAAAGCGCTTGCAACATGGCTGACATTGACAACCAACGTAGAGTCTCATCCATTCACTTTAATGCTATCGCCAGTACCAAAATAACCAGGCAGAATAACCAGGCAGAATATGGCCCGTCAGATGCCATCAAGGTCCCCGAGAATAACGCTACTGGAATTTAGCTCGCCATCTATCAACTCGGCGTTTATCACGATCTTCATATGCCTGAATCGCCATAGATAGATCGAGCTCAACCTCTCTTTCCCTATCATTCGCTATCTCGCTTAAAGCCATGGTATACCATGCCGTCACTCCCCCACTAGGTGGTGATTTGAAGGTTGGAAAATCAGCTTGTGTCTCTATTCCTTTGGTCCAATCTCGCGCAAGTTCGGGTTCAAGAATGAAGGCGCGCCCTAATCCAACAAAATCAGCACACTTGGCAGACAAGGCCTTGAGAACTTGTTCACAGGTTTTAAAACCACCAGTGACCACCAGGGGAATCTTGGTCATGTTTCTTGCGTTCATGGCAAAATCGACAAAATAAGGGCCATTCGAAGCCGCGTCCGAACTCGCCTTTGCCCCGGGGAAATAACTGCCACCACTGATCTCGATCAAGTCAACGGAGGTCTGATCAAGAATACGAATGACTTCTAGTGCTTCTTGCGATGTTAAACCACCGTCCAGTTGATCCGAAGAATTGATCTTGATGCCAATGGGAAATCTATCACCCAAGGTGAATCGAAGCTTATGAAGGATGTCGACTATAATTCGGCTACGCGCTTCGACCGTACCCCCATACAGGTCGGTTCGACGATTAAACAGTGGTGACAAAAACTGACTGAGTAAAAAGCCATGGCCTGCATGGATTTGCACCCCAGTAAATCCAGCGTCTTTTGCTATTTTTGCTGCTTTAGCATACATCTCAGGTAACTGAGAGACTTCTTGTTCTGACATGCCCAAACATTCGAAGTCCCCTATCTTAAGAGCGGATGGGCCTTTCACTTGACTAAGCGGTTGGTAAGCAAGTGCCCCCGCATGACCTAATTGAGCCCATATGTGCGCATCATTCACTGAAGCTCGAGAGGTTAATGCCCTTAACGCTTGCCCGTTTGATTGCGGATCCAAAACAAGATTCCCCGGTGTTTCAGGGTATTTTGGGTCAATTTGTACTTCCCCGATAATGGACAATCCAACACCACCTTCAGCCCACCGTTCATAAAGGCGAATTTGTCGGTCAGTGGGGTTGCCTTCGCCATCTGCAAGTGAATCGGACATGGCGGATTTAATCAGGCGATTTTTGATGATTGCACCACAAGGTAATACGAATGGCTGATCCAGTAAATTTTTCGGCTTTAATGAGAATGTCATATGTCCCTCCAACGCTGAAAATGTGAACAGGAAATGAACAAGTTAGAGACATTGTGGAGCATTCTTATTAAACTAAAAACACACTAATACTTTAAAGACTTTTAAGCATACGTTAATAATGAAGCTATCAGACTTGGATTTATTTATTCGCATCGCTGAAACAGGCAGCCTAACAGCAACGGCGAACCAATTAAACATTACCCCCGCCGGAGTCAGTTCAGCGCTTAAACGATTAGAAAAGCAACTGAGCGTGCCATTATTTATTCGCAGCACTCGACAGTTGAGAATCACACCACAGGGCGAACAATTTTTATTCCATTGTCGTCAGGCCATGCATAGCCTAGAACAAGGTCGTCTCTCAGCCCTTCAAACACAAGGTAACATGACAGGAACATTGAGACTGTCTGTGCCATCAGATTTAGGTCGTAATACGCTTTTACCCTGGCTAGATGAATTCCTTGAAATACACCCACTCTTGTCAATTGATTTGACTGTAGGTGATTCCATTTCGGACTTTTTTCTGGAGCCTGTTGATCTGGCGCTGCGTTACGGTAAGCCTGAAGATTCCGCCATGGTGTCCTTTGAGATCGCTAGAGTGAAACGAATCACCTGCGCTTCGCCGGATTATCTATCCGTCCATGGAGAACCTGCTACACCAGAAGAGTTAGCAAACCATCATTGCTTGTTATACCGCCGAGCGGGTCGCCTGTTTAATCAGTGGGATTATGCGAACAGCCAAATACAAGTAGAAGGTAAGAGAGTCAGCAATGACACAGACATAGTCAAACGCTGGGCACTTGCCGGAAAAGGCATCGCCTACCGTTCGCTAATCGACATTCATACCGAGTTAGAAAGTGGTCAGCTAGTGCCACTGTTAACGGATTACTCGTCCCCTCCTGTTGAACTGCATTTAATTTGCCCGAGCAGAGAACAAGTGAGCCCAGCGGTCATGGCTTTTCGAGAGCAGCTTAGGGACAAACTGTCCGCAATGACGGCGGAATGAAGTGTTGGCTACTGTCACTAAGACGTCATGCCACACTTTCGCTTCGCTCTAAAAACTAGATCCTGGCTGTTGCAAAAACGCCTCTTCAGCCGCCGTTGAGACTCGACCTAAAATAGCATTACGATGTGGATAACGACCAAACGCCTCAATGATCTGCTTGTGTTTTATTTCAAATTGGTAACTGGCCTCAATCCCATTATGCTTGAACAGCGCTTCCGCACGCTGATGAATTTTAAGCGATTCACTGTGCATAAAAGGCATATACATAAAGCTCCTTTCACGCGCACTCAAGATCTCATCCTGCTTTAAGCTAATCGCTTCTTGCGCCAATGCCAGCGCCAGCGAATCGGACGCAAAAGCCTTAGGGGTCTCCCGAAACATGTTTCGGGAAAACTGATCCAACACAATGATTTCGGCAAGTCGACCTTGTGCAGATTGCCGCCATGAATATAACTCACACGCGTTTGCCGCCGCATGAAGGTCTGAATATTTTTGACAAATCAACTGGTCAAAAGCGTCGTCTTTACTCCACCATTTAGATTCATCCACTTGCTCAAACCAAAACTCTAAAATATCAGTATAGATAACCCCCTCCTCGACTAAGTCTTAGGCAATAAAAACCTAGAAACACAGCACACCTTTCAGGTCGCTACTGGCAACGACCCAATGACAATACCTTCAGCTTAGACTCAAGTGTTAGAATTTTCTTAATCATGGATCACACTTTTAAGATCACACTTTTGAGATCACACTTTTGAGATCACAAAGGGCGCTTTTTTAATCCAATCTTGCGAATCAATATTGTCCAACATGAAATTCGCTAGTTGGACAACGTCGACTTTATTTCCGTTAAGAAACTCGACACTGGCCTGTAAAGATCCCGGCACATTGTCTTGTATGAGGGGGGGACGAATGCTTGTCCAGTCCAAGCTAGACTGCTGCACAATGGCCAATTCTTTTTCTTTCGCTGGAATAACAACAGGGGCTGTAAGTGAAAAAAACAGTCTTATCACACCTCTTATAAAACTGACTTTTTCCCCTTTAAATCGGGTTCCGGCACTGGCTAAATTAATGAGCCTTTTAACGCCGCCCTTTTCCATAGCCATGACGAGATGAGTCATGGCATCGGCAAAATCATTCGCAGTGAGAGACGTTTTTCTCGTGGCGGGAGCTCCTATGGTCGAGATCACAACATCGACGCCCTCCACCACTTGATTGATCGCCTGCTGATTAAGATAATCTCCCTCAATCACCTGGATCGAATCCCCAAAAGAGGCCAACTTCTCAGGATTCCTCGCCAACACCTTAATTGCATGCCCTCGCTCTAAAGCCTTTTCGAGCAACACCTTTCCAGTAAATCCCGAGGCACCTAAAATCGCAATATTCATTCAATCCACCCTTCTGATTGTGTCTTACGTCATATCAATATTCGATTTTCACTTTAACAACTAAGGGGAAAAATGATCAAGTAGATTCGCTAGCAGCAATGCTCCCTCGAAAAAACAACAGACAAAGCAGCTTGTCATTGAAGGGCATTGTACCCAGTCACCTCATTAGACATCGATTCTTCGTGCCTAGGGATTGGGTCACGGTCAGGTTGAACAAATTCAGCACGTGCTTTATCGGAAAATAATACTTCTGCAGAATAATGTGTCAGCATGATGTTGGTGTCGAGCATCTCGGGGTTCTTATCAATAAAGTCGTCAGCAGACACCGAACTTCCTGTCTTCTTCATAAAATGATGCACGGCTAAAACCCATGATTTAGTTAAGGTTTCATGAAACTTTGAAGGATCAACACCATTATGAATAAGAAAGCGATTCAGAGTGTTCCGCATCCGTTCTGAAGACTCTTGCGTATTGTTCTCGGTTAAATAGAGGTAAGCAAGACGCAAATGAGCACGGTGACTAAAATCGGAGGCCGGAAAATCACACGATTCCACTCGGTTCTTGAATTCTATATCGCTTTCAGTCGCATCAAATGTCATATTCTGCTGGCCCCCTAAATGCCGGATGTGTGTCGCCGTTATACGCGTTTTTTCGCATCAACGGCTGAGGATGTTTAAGAAGCATTTAGTCCCAAATGCTCCGTCATAATTTGCCATTGCTCGTCTTCAAATATTAGTACCGAGGTCCCTCTACCACCACCGGAACATAACTCCCCGTTTATCATACCTTTCCAGTTAAACTCGTATAAACACACAGCACTGGTATTGGAAATGTGCGCCCAATGTAGATTTGAAATGGTATATTTCTCATTTTTAATGGAAGCAAAGTTGCTTTCAAATACAGATTTAACCTCATGCAGGCCCTTATATGTGCCATTCGAAAAGGTAACGCAAATATCCTTATGCAGGAGAGGCTCAACTAAACCCCAGTCCTGACTGGCTAACGCTCGTTCATATTTCTTCATCGTATTCTGAGGAGTCAATTCTTTAACCTCTTAATGTATTCATACAGGCGGACGACGTAGGAACGAGGTCGGCCCAAAGGGCGAATGTGCTATATTTGTGATGCGGTTTACATGAAACCGATAACTGATCACCACACAAGAATCTAAATGCGTGCATGGATAATAAGTGAGATGAGTGTGTTAAATTCACGCCGAGTTGTGAAGCGATGTTCGATGCAATACTCACTTTTTCGATTATCGCGTTTTACACACGATAGAACCAATTGCTCAATCGCCGCTTCGGCCTCCTGACCCTCTTCGATCATAGGCATGAATCGATTCAGAAACTCAGTAGTATCAGATTGGTGAACGATCACAGTCTCCCATTCTGGAATAACAAAGATGGCTTGGTTTCCAAGCCCCCACGCCCAAAATGACCCCGTCGGCAAACCGGTTTCTGGATTTGGAATCCACCATAAATAACCGTGCCCCCATCTCAAATCATCGCGTCCCGTCTTGGTAAAATCCGTCGTAATACGATCAATCCATGAGGAGGGTATGATTTGCTGATTATTCATCTGTCCATTGTCGAGATAAAGTTGCCCAAATTTAATCAGATCACCAGCCGACATACGGAATGCCGCGGCCTTATGTTGTGATAATTCTGGTTCACTAATGTAGGACACGGAATTCAATGTAAAGTCCTTCATTAACGTAGGCCGCGCAATTCCTATCTGAAACCCTTCCGCTATTGTCCATCCAGTCCGTTCTTCAAAAATCGTGGTAAGTGCATTGTAATCCCAATTGTTATAGGCCCATACCGTACCGGGTTTATTCTGCTCAACGCCTAAACGGAGGTTGGTGTCGTTAACAAATCCGCCACCGGCCGCAGCGGGATGATTGATGCCAGACGTACTTTTCAACAAGTGCTTAACGGTCGCTTGTTTTTGCATATGCGTGAGAGACTGCGGCGTATCATCTATACCCAAATCTTGTAATCTTGCATCAAGCCGTATTTGCCCAGAATTTGGGCCAATGTGTTGTCCAACTAAGGCGCTAAGAAAGGCTTTGCGAATAGGGTGAGTGCGATAAGGCGTTTTTAGATCACCAAAAGAAGCCACAGTCTGGCCCTTAGTAACGATCACCAAGGTATCGCTACTCAGCGTTGCTAAGTAACCAAATACCTCATCGAGACCATTCGGATCCCAGCCTAAATATTGACTATCAGCCGCCCCTATTCTGGTGATGTCGAGGAACCTTACAGGTTGAGATTCCCTAGATCGATCTCGCCCCCCTGTCTGTATCAAATAGACAAGGACGACAAGAATCAATGTACATAGACAAGCAACCCAGATCAAAACTTTATGTTTTATTCGCGGCATATCCACACACCCTGATTAAATAAAAACGATACAAGATCACCATCCGTACCAACCAACACCACACAAACAATTTCGCGGTTGATTTCTGCAACAAAACTTACACCGCTACGCCTTTAACGCTTTGCTATGAATATGACTTAAATGGCGTGAGATCAATGCCCTCCATATCGCAAACGGCTTTGATGGTCGGATTTGAACAGAGTCGTTTCAAATAGGCCGCTAAGTTCTCAAAAGTCAGGGGAGACCTTTCGATTATCAAAGACCATTCGGAAAGCATAAACAGAAAGTAATCACAGGCTGTCAGACTGTCACCAAGTAAGTACTCATTGTGCTCAAGCTGGTCGTTGATTATGGAGAGAGCATCCGCAATTCTGTCATCTTGTGCGGCGACAAGATTTGGAATCGTCGTGTCATCATTGGTATGGCGATGAGGGTAATAGCGAACCATTATTTCGGCTTGAAGTGTGTTATTCAGAAACGCCAGCCATTGGTAAAATAACGGGCGTTGAGGGTGACCTATGGGCGGCATTAAATTTGATTCAGGGTGCAATTCGCATATATGCATGCAAATGGCCGGGCTTTCGAAAATAGGCTGGTCATTGACAACCAAGGTCGGAATTCGGCCTGCTGGATTGAGTCTAAGGTAATCTGCAGACTTCTGAACGTTTGATTTTTTATCTACGAACAAGAGTTCATAGTCTGCGTTTACATGATGCAGCAAAAAGTGAGGTGCTAGGCTCGCTGTGTTTGGGTAATAATAAAGCTTGAACAAAACTGACTCCTGGTCACTAATGTCGCAATTTTATAGCCGAGAAACACTAACCGACTGTCATTTCTCCGATTTAAGCGACTTGCTTGACATTGGATTGTAAAAACACACCGTCAATGATGAGTAACTTAACGCCCTTCTCAGCCGTGATCGAGCGATGGGAACTAAGATCATCTGACACTATGTATGACATGCCAGACTGTAACATGGATTTGGTACCATCTTTTAACTCGTTTACCACTTCTCCTTCTAAACAGTAAACAATGTGCCCTTTTTCACACCAGTGGTCTGCTTTATAGTTTTCGGAATACTCAACAAGTCGAACTCTCAAACCTTCGAATTCAATTGTTTGCCAATAAGCTGTCCCAGTTTCGCCCTGGTGCTCAGTTCGAGGAACACCTTTCCAATCTATTGTCTGAAACGGGATACTTAAACTTTCCATGATCACTCCAATTTAAAGATTGCCCAGATTGAAAAACAGACGTCATTCAATCAATACAAATGGTAAGGATGGCATTCATTACATCCTTCTGTCCACACTGACATTATCAGCGCACGTTAAAGCCTATGTTGCTACGCCACCACGTCAAAATTTACTTGGGTGTCGCATGTAAAAAGCAATTCACCAGCCGACAATGGGGGAAAATAGCTCTGGCACCTTATGAAAAAATGATGATTTGCACGCTACCGTTTTCAGAATCCCGTTAAGAAATCAGTGTGAGTTGTGGCCACAAGTCACACCACTTTTTGCTCGTCACCCTCTCGGTAAATGCTTGGGGCTTTGGTCGTTTAGAGTTCAGCGTGATGGTTTTATTAAAGTTCGCGGTTAAACCAAAAGGCGCCACAATAGTGATTTCATTATCGATTAAGGTCACGCCAACGGACGTCTCTATCTCAACCCAATAACTCATTGCATCTGAGCAAGATAAATAGGGTAAATCATGGTTACGCTGATGCATTCTTGCTTGATTTTTAACGGACCAAGGATGATGACTCAAAGACTTCAACCTTGACTCATAACTCAAATCAACGCTTTCATCCGTGACATCAGGGTTAAAGTAAATCAGATCAATGTCATTAAGCGGAGTGCTCACCGCTTTATCATGGAGCTTATCCCAAATAAGATTGCGAACAAATCCAGCCGACAGACACCAATCGTCCAATTTCAAAGAAGCTGCGATTCTGAGTGCCGCCATGCGCTCTTTGTCGGCTTCAATCCATTTCTTCACTTGGTCGTCATGCGTCATTTAGTCGCCATTCCTTACTCTATTTTATTTGTCATTACATCACTCAAAAGACATTAGGATGCATTGGTTTGAGGCCGTTAGAATTTATCATTGCCTTCGATGTTGAGATTATTGATTTTTGTTTTGCCCAGTAGTTTTAACAAAATACTTCGACAAAACCTCAGCATGGGATAGAGAATGAATGCTGCGGTTTTCGATTTGAACATCCAATAGTTCATTCGATTGAATAGGCCTGATCGGCTGCCAATCAGCGCCAGGGCATGAATGGCATCTGCGCCATAATAGAGTTGTCCGCCCATCTTGAGCACCATTCCTTGGTCGATGTCGAGACCTTGAGAGGTAATCTCTTCCATAACAGCGTTGTCTTCCCTTGCATCCACTATGCGCAAATCTCCCACGCTATCGCGAATCCTGATCACCTGACAGTAGGCATGACAAGCAGGACATTCGTGATCATAAACAAGCAGTATTTCTTCCCGTTTCACTCAGATAGCCCTCCAGCATAAAGGCGAGTCCATGCCACGTTTTTTTGTGGGTGAATTTGAATGCGCTTGCGAGGGTGTGGACTCAGATCGTCTTTCATAAGAAGGCCATTTCCACGCGATACAAGCAATATGGAATAAACACACCAGTGCAACATCCCGATCAATATGTCATGAGGGTAAGTCGAGCCTCATCAATCCGTCTTAAACGCCTCGTTAGTTATGTGTTTCCAAAGCGCTTCGGAGCTCGCCGATCGCATGCTGATTGTATACTTTGATGCCTTTACGCTCCAACAATGCCGCGGTTACCCCTGAGCCTTCAATTTTAATACCGCTAAATGAACCATCGTAAATCTTTGAACTACCACAAGAAGGGCTGCCCTCTGCAAGCACCGCATACTTTATTTGTTGTTTTTGGCAAAGCGCTAACGCATTCTCAGCCCCAAGTACAAATTGACTAGTGACATCAACGCCATCATTACCTAAAACGCTCGCAGAACCATCAAGCACATCAACACCAAATCCAGAAAGTATTTCAGCAGACGCTCTAGGAGTAGGCAGACCTGCTGACACCTCAGGACAAAAGACAATTAATTCTACGTTTGATTGAAGCCAGCGCCAATCGGGCTCTGGAATTGAGAGACAGCTGGCATTGTATCGAACTTTATTGCCAACCAAGCATGAACTAACTAAAACCTTTTCCACGCAAAACACCTTTTTGTGTAAGAAATAATAAACGCCCCAATACAGAGAGGATAATGGGCTTGTTATAGGACTTAAGAAAGGTGCGAATAAGTCTGCTTTTCACTTCCCGCCGGTATAACGTGCACTCTATCGTATTGGCCATTATTTATTCCTTGACGCGACTTTACTCTGACAGTCGCTCTGACACGTTTATCATTTCTTGCGTTTACGACATATACAGGCGGCCAGATTTTGCAAAACCACAAGATGAGCCATATCGAATTCTTGCGCAAGACCTCATGAGAGCAGAATCACTATTTGAGTAAAGCTTTTCTTCTTCGTCATTTATTTGCTTTTCTTCTGTTGGAGCTTCTGCAATAAGAGCCTCATCATCAGAAAAAAATGTTTCCAAGTCTTCTTTTACGACTTCTCATTCATTCATGGTTTTCTCCTTAAGTTGAAGTTAACTCCCACTACTGAACTACGGGAGGCTTAACGCCGCAAACGCCGAGCGAGCGGTAGCGAGTTCCGCATACATTCACAAAACAGACTTAAAAGCTTTGTTAGCGATCTATGCCAAAGATATACCACCATCCACGACCAGTGTATGTCCAACAATATAGCTAGCTTTATCAGATGATAAAAATTCAATTGCATCTACAATTTCATTTACTTTTGCAAACCTCTTTATCGGAACAGCGTCCGATACATATTCGCGTATATTTGGTGACTCAACTTGCTGCTCTTCCCAACGGGGCGTCCATGTCACACCTGGAGCCACCGCATTAACTCGAATACCAGATTTAATACTTTCTAGCGCGACTGATCGTGTTAACCCTTCTAAAGCATGTTTAGCTGCACTATACATTGCTGCATTTGGTGTTGGTCTCAAGCCATTTATAGAGCTTATGTTTATAATTGTTGAACCCTCTTTCATCAAATTAAGTTCATGCTTTATACAATGTGCATGCGCCCAAAAATCCTCCCTGAATGTAGCTTCTAACAATGCTGTATCCACTTGACAAAAATCCCCTCTAGACTCAAGTGCGGGTGAAGCATTATTTATAGCAATATCGAGGTATTTATACTGACTTTTGATATATAAGAAAAACTCTTCAAGACTTGTATCATTGGATATATCAACTACTTGGTAATCAACTGATTTAAGCTGAGGAAATTTCTCGATTACATTAATCCAGACTGATTCATTGCGAGAGCATGTAACTACACGATAACCAAGTTCCGTATACCTAAGCACCGATTCCAATCCAATTCCTTTTGAACCACCTGTAACCAATACTGTTTTCAATTGAGACTCCTTTCCAATATTGAACTCATTAGGTAAGCATCGGCTAATCGACACCAACTCGAAAACGGCTAACGCCACCTTAAGCTATGAGTGAACGAGTGCCAAAATAAAGCGAAGCGGAATCGGCACCTGTTTACGAATCAGGCTTAAAAGCATTGTTAGCTGTATTTCTTAAATTTCTTGCCACTTTTTACGCAACTTATCATTTATTTCAAGCGTATACTCAAATCCATGTTCATTTTCGCGTGTAACAAAAAAACCAAGTCTCTTATGAAAATTATTAGACAATTCATTATTACGATAAACATTGCTTATCAAGGTAACCACATGATGCTTAGTTATGAATTTCTTCAATTGAGAGAATAACGACCAAAATACCACTTTGTTTCGATGGTTTGGATGCACAACAAACATTGGAACAAACCACACGTCTTTAGCTAGCTCTCGAAGTATAAAATAACCTAGAAGATCACCATTTTTTCGACATTCGAATAATAAACCTGCTTCTTTTGCCGAAGCCAATGAAGCTTGATACTTATTTACATCTATCGGCATACCGGCTTCTTCTGAAAGCTTTGATAGAGTAAGCAAATCAAGCTCAATATATTCGTCCATTTTAACCTCATGTGATTTATACAGCTAACATCAATCTAACCTGCGGTGTGCCGACGCAGCTTTTTGCGTCTCATGGAAAAAATTGGGCCGCTTTAGCCGTCTGGTTGAGGTTCTTGTTAGCCCTTACTTCTGCAACGTTGCTGTAATAGAACCTGCACCTATTAGCATAGTCCCACTAATTTTATTAAAAACAGATTGAAATTTTTTCAACTTAACTTTACTGCGTAAATAACCTCTTGCTCACCAGCACATACTGCAAAGAACCTCTTCCTGTAAAATTAGCAGGCTGCGACAGACACAAAACGAGTGACGCCGTCTGTGTCCGTGCACAGAAATGGTTAACCACCACAACGATTAAGTATATTTTACAATATAAATCACACTCAGATTCGGGCGAAACTCACATCATCTGATTGAATAAACTGTACGTCAAAGCAACCGTCCACCACACATTCTCTTAGTTTTGGAACGTATTCTTCGACATGAGCCGCTTTTAAATGCCAATCTAAGGACGCCTGATCCCGCCAACGTTCGATCGTTATAAAAGTATCTCCATCAATGAACGACTCATATTCTTCACACCCGTCTTCTTTCGGAGCATATTCAAATTGAAGAATATTTGCGACTTCCCTTAACTCTTTGTGTTTACCGTTCAGAATTGACGCTTTTACAATGGCAATGATCATTTTAGTATCCTTGAGGCGAATAGTACGCATATGCGTTATTTAAACTTCTGTTAAGCAAGGCACAGCGTTTCCATATCTAAAAAATAGCACGCTATAAACCCTTACTAATTGATAATAAAATGATTTTTTATTTGGCACTAGTCAAAAAAACAAGTTCTTTTAGGAAAAAATATAGACAAAATGTGCAACATCTTGGCCACCCGAAAAACAAGCTTTGTTGCTTTCATCTAACAAGCAATGTGAGGTGATAGAAACAAGCACCCTAGCCTTCCCTTTGAAGTAAGAGAAAAGGACAACTCGTGTGTTTTCCATGACATGATGAAGTGGTTAAAAAGGCTCTGATCCCTTTAATGTGATCTTCCCCCAAAATTCTCTAAACTTTTTTATCACTCGGTAGAGCGACGACTTGGAATACGTCTTTATAAAGAATGATTCCCGGTACTTCTGTTCTTAACTCATTAACGACAATACCGTATTTTTGTAAAATCGCTACAACTTCTCTTGCGTTTTTTATAAAATCGGATGGTGCTAATACAAACCAGCTTTTCGCTTTAAACTTTATTTCTTCTGAAATTGATGAGTCAAAACATGATGGATTTGGTAGGTTTGTATTAAACCAGTTAGCGGCTTCTACATACCATGCTTCTTCGGCTTCTGACATCTTCTTCATCCGTTTCAAATCCCCCATTGCCGCGAAAATACCTTTATGATGTTGAGTTCCCTGAAAACAAAGAGTCGTTTCAAAACGGATATACATTACTTGTCACTTCCTGTTCATTATTCTGGTATTGGAACACTAATCAAAAAATAGATTAAAGGAGTCACAGCTCTTTTTGACCGAAAATGTAAGCATCGAAGCGCTGCTCTGTCACAACGGAACCCCATTGCTTGCCTGTCGTCTCCTCCGATAAAGTAAAACCGTATTTTTCATATAGATGCCTAGCTGAACCGAGTCCTTTAAATGTCCACAGGTAGACACTATCATAGGCTTTTTGTCTGCAATGTATCATTGCTTGTTCCATCAATTGATTACCAGCCCCTTGCCCTCTAAGTTTATCGGAGATGATGAACCAGCGCAGATGAGCTATGTTGTTCGTTTCTGAAGTGCCATCTATTGAAATGCTTCCTTCAATTACCCCATCTATTAATATTGAGAGAATACAATCTTTTTCAGCATCGTAGCTTTCGATGAAACTCGAAAGCTCAGTGGCAACCTTTGCTTCAAAATATGAGTGAAAACCCCAGTTTTTCGCATAGTAGTTCGCGTGCAATTCAGTCACACGGCCTATTACACCAGGAATGTACCCTGTTACTAATTCATAATCATTCATACTTCCCCCTTATGCATAACGCCTCCAACAGCGACCAAGCGTAGCGAGGTCCAGCCCCAAATCATGTTAAAACAGTGAAGGATTTCGCGAAAGGGTCTAAGCGCCCTTTCAGTTAGTGTTATATCGTTTGGCAAAAGTTATCAGCCATTCCCAGAGTTACAAGCGGACTAATGCTCCCCAACCAAAGCCAATCAAAGGAAACAAAAGCACTCTTAGGGAAAATTTTATAAATACCGCCCTTCCAAATGCTTTCTAAAATACGCCGCATTCAGCACTTCGCTTGTGGCGCGTTTGACCAATTCCTCCATTGAATGCAGTGACGCCTGTGACCAAATGTTATCCCAGAGCCATTGAAAGATGGGCCACTTTGAATCACTGAGTCTTTGTCGGCAATGTGTGTCATTTTGGCTTTGTACTGGGCCGCGTACATGACACCGAGAAAGTAGCTTGGAAAGGAGCTGAAGGTGCCGTCGCTCTTGTGCTGAAAGTAACCGGCAAGATTCATCAGATGTTACTATGTGTTGGCGACGTATTTTGATCCTATTGCAGTCGAATAAACACTAGGAAATCCAAAGTCCACTATGCGTATTGGCTTTTATGTATGCCTATCTTCATTTTTCTACAATGAACTGTGTCACCCGCCATTAAAACCCCGTAAAATCCCGATTTTTAGTACCTGTGTGCTGTTAAGTGAAATGACATCAATAAAAGAGACCCTAGAATGACCGAACAAGTTAAAGTAATCGCAACGCACAATGGCAATTTCCACGCAGACGACGTATTTGCGGTAGCGGCACTCAAAAAAATTTTTCCAGCGGTAGAATTAATACGTACACGTGACTTAGAAATCATAGCAAAAGCAGACATAGTGTTAGACGTAGGCGGAATATACGATGCAGAAAAAGATCGTTTTGATCATCACCAAAAAGGTGGTGCAGGTGCACGTGAAAACGGCATCCCGTTTTCATCCTTTGGATTAATTTGGCAAAAATACGGCCTAGAAATATGTGCAGCCAATCAAGAAGTCGCCGACTCATTAGATAAAAATTTAGTATCCACCATCGACGCAATCGATTGCGGACACGTAGAAGGTGTACAAACGGGTATCAGCCTGAGCCAAACCATCTCAATGTTTAATCCTACGTGGCAAGAAGAAGGCGATTTTAATGCCTGCTTTGATGAAGCGGTTGCCTTTGCATCACGCATCTTGACTCGATTCATTGCTGCAGCAAGCGGAGGCGTAAACGCAAAAGCCATCGTTGCCAACGCCATAGAAAAAGCCGAAGACCCAAGAGTCATAGTGTTAGAACAATACACGCCATGGAAAACCACGGTACTTAGGTTATCGCAAGACGCCTTGTTTATGGTTTATCCGTCGCAAACAGGACAGTGGCGCATACAAACCGTGCCCGTCGAACTCGGTTCGTTTGAAGACCGTAAAAAACTCCCCGCGCCGTGGGCAGGATTGTCTGATAAAGAACTACAAGAGGTCACAGGTTTAGAAGATGCCATGTTCTGTCATAACGGCTTGTTTATCGCAGGCTGTGCTTCGTTTGAAAACACCATAAAAATGGCAGAAATGGCGTTGGATGATTAGAGGCTTGAAATAAAAAAAGACCGATGTGATTTTCATATCGGTCTTTTTTTGTCTTGTGAAAATTTGGAATTAGATGAAACATCACGCTACTTTCCATCGAATGTTAACGCCTCAATAACCGGCCACCTTGTGGCGAAGTCCACTTGCGTAGCAAGCCTTTTAAACAACTATGGATTGTTAGCTGCTGCGGTACTCATAGTAAATATCAAACTCATCTTCATGGGTTTTAACAAAACCATTTTGTTTGTAGAAGTCATTCGACTTACTACCTCTTAATGCCCCTAACCGCACAGGTAAGTCACGCTGAGCTGCCTCTTTCTTCACTAAATCAACAACCCCCTTACCAATTTTCATATTCTGAAAACGCGGCTCGACATAAAGGTGATCCAAGAACACATGATCACCTTTATCCCGCACCACATAGAATCCTAAGATGTCATCATCCGATACCATTTTAAAGGTCTCAGCTGGTACAAAGGATTCTAGAAACCGACTTCTCACTCGCGCTTCATCAAATCGACCTAAAGCCTCTAAGCTTGGCTTCATTGCAGCGGCTCTTATTTCAGCCAATCTATTTCCGTCAGATTGAGTTGATATAACGTATTTCATTTACCCTCTATCCTGCAACTAACCCCGTTGCGGACCAAACTGTGCTGTAATTTGGTTCCGATTAACCTTGTTATGCATTTTTGTAAACGTCTGGATTCCAGTTTTCCATAAATATTTCAGGGGTGGCTAACTCTGAAAATCCATATTGTTTATAGAGCCCGTGTGCATCTAGAGTGGCGAGCCCCATTCTTCTAAGGCCTTGCATATCAGGGTGATCCATTATTTCTCGCATCAGCCATTTACTGAGGCCTTTTCCTCTATGTTCCTCAAGCACATAAACATCAGCGAGATAGGCATAGGTAGATAAATCCGTAATCATTCGTGCAAAACCAACTTGCAAACCTTGACTGCTAAACACCCCAAAACAGAGAGAATTATTAATGGCCTTCTTTAAGGTTTCAATTGGAATACCACTCGCCCAATAAGAATGGGAAATAAAATTATGAATCGATTCAATATTCATCTCACTCCTATCAGAAGTGATTCGATAGCCATCAATCATTTTAATACTCCATATGCATAACGCCCATTTAAGGGGCTGATAATCATCAGCTAAAATGTGTAGCCTAGCGAAACTGAGTAAACGATTAGAAGTCCCACCTTGAACAGCTTGTTATGTGTAAAATTTTAACTGAACTTTACCATTTATAATTTCAAAGTTACCAAACTCGCCAATGATCTTAAGGATAAAAGGACTTTGACCCCTTTAGTTTTTAAATGCTATGTTAGTTTTTGCTACTCAGCACCTACAAAAACTTCTCAATAAGGACTTCGTCTACGTACTCCCCACGAATTTTTGCATGCTTCTCCGCAGTACCTACGACTTCAAAACCTTGTCTAAGATAGGCCGCCAAAGCTCGCTCATTATCGCTGCGAACGTACGCAAATAGCTTTTCATAGCCCTTTTGCTTCGCGACTTCGAATGTCGAGTTGAAAAGCGCTTTTGAAACACCTTTACCACGAGCATTTTCACTGACAAACGTACCAATGATGCCTACGTGATCAAAAGCTTTTGTGTATTGTGCGAATGGCTCAATATTTTGAAAACCAATGACCTTTGAGTCACTTTCGGACAAAGCAACGGTAAACACACCACGCTCTGGAAAATGCGCAATAAACTCTTTTTCTTCTTCAGCCGTAAAAGTGGTGTCCAATACAGTGTATAAGCCTTCAACAATGATTGGATTGAGGACATTTGTAATGCCTTCAGCATCATCTAAAGTCACCTGACGTACAACTAAACTCATGCAACTCAACTCCTGTCATAATTAGAGTTGTTTTGTACATGAGTTCAAGATTTGCGGCAACAGCTAACGCTTCAATTTGCAGCGAGCGTTAGCGAGTCCAACAACATTGACTTGTTCGCTGTGACCAGCTCAACATCTGGCAAATTATTAGCGACTTCTTGAACCGTTTTATATTGTTTTAGTGCTTGAATCACAACGGGCAATGGTTCTGCCCATATTTCCGGTAAATCTGCCTCGCCTTGCGTCGCTATAGGAAACGCCAACGTTTCAATTGGAGGACAGAACTCCGCTGACACTCCTTGCTTATTGCCTCTAGCATCTAAGCGATACCAACCAAACTGTTCGAGATAAACAGCATTGAGACCATGCAGACAAAATGGAGGAATATCAGTAATGGTTAGGCGTTGATAGCACAAACCTGCGGGAATATTGTTTGCCCGAAGAAGTGCTGCTAGCAAATGGCTTTTTGCATAGCAATAACCAGTGCCATGATTGAGCACATCAGACGCTTTATAGGTTACGGGATTTAGCTTGTAGTCCCAACTGTGCTTAATTTCATCTCGAACAAATTCAAAGCACTTCCGGGTAGTCTCCTCAAGTGAACTGGAGCCTTTAGATAGTATTTTTGCTTGAGCAACTATAGCTGGATCTTCCCAGTCTATATATTCAGTAGCTTCTAGATATTTATTCATATGCTCAATTCTATAAGACGGTTAACGCCGCTGTAACCTGCCCAAATTATGGAGCAGTTTTGTGCAAAAATGCGCGCAGCGTATTGCACAAAATCGCGTAGTAATTTGGGTCAGGTTTACAACCTTGTTAGAGCATGAATTTTACCGCCTAGCCAATACCCTAAGCCAGCAAACATAATTGGCGTAACAAAATACAAATTCCTCTCAAAATACCACCATTTAGAAGAGTATTTCCACACCAATAAACCATGATCTAAGAAGTTGTCCCACATATCAATATTACCGGGAGTCCTAGTTTTTTTCCCACACCTTCCCCCAAGATACGTAAGCTATTGTTTTACAATAATTTATCCTTTAATAAAATTTAGCTAAAAAATAAGCAGGTCAGTACCCTAGCTTTATTGTGTTTGTCTCTGCCCCCTTTCTTCACTCAACGATTTTCCAGCTACGAACCAGTGTGGCGGCAGCGCAGGCATGTGAACGTGCAAAAGAATCTTCCGTTCGTGCTCTGAACACCATCTGCACACCAAGCAAAAGGTCAATTAATACAATAGCCAATGACTGTATGTCGAGACCAAGCCGTGCGTTCTTAGCGGTTACAGCAGTGCTAAGAATGTTTATAAACCGTTGTTCAACCAATTTAAAGTAGCGGTCTATTCGCTCGTTGACCTCAATATCTTCACGCCCAAATTCGTCTATCGAATTCAATACCAAACAACCCATTTCATCAACGCTTGGTATCTGGTCATTACTCGCAAGTCGCTCAAACCAACATGCTAAGTCTTCTAGATCTCCAGTTTCAATATCACTTAAAAGGTGAGTTTCAGCATTTTCCAGGTAGTTATCTAAGGTATCCAAGAAAAGGCCGCGCTTGCCGCCATAAGTTTTTTGAATGGTAAAGCGAGTCAAACCCGTTTGTTCCTCGATATCACGGGTACTTGTGCCTGTGTACCCATGTTGCCAAAAAAGACTTTTGGCTGCGGTCAACGCTGTCTCGTGATCCGTGTTTCTCTTGCGCGACATAGAAATCCTCTTGACTAATCTATCCACTCGGATAGAATTAATTTCTATCCAATTGGATAGATTAGCATTTTATGGGTGAACATTCACCCATACCCTAAGTATTGGAGTTTAAAAATGAACATTATTGCATTATCTGCCTCACTCTTTGGATTCGTTTTCACTTTTGCGACGATTGTCTTGTATTTCAGGACGATTCCACGCGGAAAAGTACCGAAAAAAGTTACCGGGCTTGCCACCCGACTTGTACTTGGAGTGTCGGCATCAGCAACGGGCATTATTTTAGGCGCGACAGGTGTTAGCAGTGCTGGTTGGATTGTGAACCTTCCTGCCGGATTGTCGATATTCTTTGGCTCAATTATTTTGTATTTCCTCTCACAGCGCAAAACGCCATTGGGGGACATTAAAGTAAAAGTCGGCGACAAATTGCTGCCATTTACAGCGACAACAAGTAACGGAAACGACTTTAGTAGTGATGAGTTTCAAGGCCGTAGAGTTCTTCTTAAATTCTACCGCGGTGGATGGTGCCCATATTGTGTTGCTGAGTTGGCTGCGTTTAACAAGATGATCCCTGAGTTCGAGCAGTTCAACATTTCCATCTATGCACTGAGCAAAGATACGCCACAAGAAGCCGCGGTTCATAAAGTCCGCGACGGGCTGGATATTAGCCTTCTGTCAGACCCTCAACTTGAAGTGATCCGATCCTATGGCGTCGAACATCATAAAACACTGGGGCAAACGAAAAACCCGACGTCTACTTTGGGCGGTCTGGCTCTTGGCTTCGCGCCGTTCGAGTTCGCAGCAATGGCGATTCCTACCACCTTGCTGATAGACGAGGCAGGTGTGATCCGCTGGGTTGATCAGTCGGATGATATCCGTGTACGCAGCAGCGTGGATCGCATTATGGATTCTATCAAATCGGCATTTGAAGACGACGATACTACTAACTTACAAGAGACAGCATAATGACGACTACAGCAGCAACGGGCGCTAAAAAGCCCATAAAACTACGCATCATTTTCATCCTGAACGCGCTGAAAATTTTAATCACATTCGGTTTTTTTACTGCTTTCAAATATTTTGGTTTCACTGCGGGAGAACTGGAAGGTGATTCAGCTGCGATGACCATGTTTTACGCAGCCTTTGCATATATGGCGTTATTCGCGATGATGGTCGCTTCCATCCTAAAACGATTAATGGTTGGAATACGGTCAGTAATTGTGGTTGATTTGATCCTTTCCATTTTCATACCGGCACCCATAGGTATCGCCATTTCTATCGTTAGCTTGGGACTGACGTTTACCCAATCAGTGCGCAATTACTTCTCTTACCGGAGCTAACAGTTTGTTTCTGCGCATGCGTGTTTTTATCGTACCAGAAAAACGCGCATTGTTAGGTTAAAACCGCTGTTTATACTGTTCATATACACAGTTTAGGATGCAAGGAAACCATACAAGGACAGGGACTTTAAAAACGAAGTTTTTTATTTGGATTACCAATGCAAGGATAGGCACCCTTTAATGCGTGCGTCTAGCCTAAGAAATGCTAGGCTTATGTCTATTGAATAGTGCCTGTACTTTTTTGCTTCTGTAGTCTACACGTAGGTTGGGAATCACTACATAGTCCAGAATATGCCCGCCTAGTTGTGTGGCTCAAAGCGGAAAGGGAAGCTCGCGGCCTTAGTATGCGCGACCTAGCAGAAAGGTTAGAAGTTCCACATTCGTTTATTGGCAAAACCGAACAGGCTGAACGCCGCCTTGATGTCGTTGAGTATCTGCATTACTGCGAAGCCTTGGGTATATCGCCAACTAAAGGCTTAAAAATCATTAAAGGCTAGGTTGCTTGAGGTGGAGTGAAAAGGGTAGGTTGGTCAATTAGTAGGGGTTGTCACCCAATTGATGAATGTCTGTGCTTTTGTTTTAGAGCCAATATACAAAACTGCTTATCCAAACCATTATTTTCATATCAACACGCTCTCTAACGCCGCGCTTTGCGGAGAACGAGCGCAGCGAGTGATTTCGACGACAGTACTTTGTTAGGTGAAGATTCATCGGAATCATACATCTTCAATCAGTATAGAAACGTATTTCAAGAACATTGCCATCTAGATCATTAAAATATGTCGAACGTACTGCTTGCCCCTGAGCACCGAAGGCATCTTCTCCTCCGGGTGTGAGCTTAACTCCACGAGCTTCTAGTCGACCAATGATAGAATTATATTCTTCGTGATTTGTTGACAGGCATATATGATTTATAGGTAAACCACCAATACCTTCGCCCCCCCCCGTAAACTTTTGTACAAGTGGCAGTAATTTATCGTATTCCATTATGTCAAAAATAGTTTTCTCGTTGAGTCGTACACTAGGAAAGCGCGCCTCACCTTCTAAAAATTCTTTTTCTCGAACCGAATCAAACCCTAAAGTATTTACATAAAAGTCTAAGGAACGTTCTGCGTCTTCTACCCAAATTACAATATGATCAACATACATAAATTTCTCCGTTTAAAGAAATATTTGATTATCTAACGTGACTACAATTTCACATAACGCCAAAAGCAGCGGCGGCAAAGCCGTCCAGCCCGCAGGGCGATGCTGCCTTTTCTTGTTATGTTTTTATTTGATTGAAGTACCATTTAGCTTGTTCCCACTCCATGTCTTGAGCCATGTGATAATCAAATTGCCTAGGGTAGCGATGGTGCTCGAGTATGTATTTTAAATGTGAATCTGCTATTTCGGGGTCATAGACGCGCCACACCATTCTGCGTGTGCCATTCCAAGTCTCACGGATAAGAAATAGTGCATTCCCACCAGCTTTAATCTCCTCATCTAGTTGGTCACAGAAAGGGTCTACGATGTCACGCTCTTCCTGCGAGGGCATACCTTTATCAATAAGCTCTTCGTAATCAATAATAACGGATAAGTGCCAGCTAAATATCTTCTTTGGTTCGAAATCCTTTAATGCAGAGTTAAGAACTCCAATACAAGGTAAGTCATCTTCTTTCCACTCGAGAATACCAAACTCTTCTTCGGGGATGACAACACGTACCTCATTTTCTTTTAGTTCTTCTTTTTTCCCAAATAGTTTCTTTAGCACGAAACTCTCCCCGAAACATAACGCCCAAAGCAGCGGCGAGCGATAGCGAGTCCAGCCCATGCGCTTTTTGCATGGGCGATGCTGACTTTGCTTGTTATGTGATTATTGTGATTCACTAAATTTTAAAACCCACATTTGAGAATTGGTATTTTCAAACTCTTTAATTTGGATATTAGCTTTTGGAGAAAGCTTAGGATATTCATCGGTTAGATACTCAATGACCTCATCCATTCCCCAAGGCCCCAAAGAGGCCTTATACGTCACGTACTCGTCCTGTATCTCACGCCACGATTCATACTCCTTTTTAGAAAGAACCATATCCGTTTCTGTATAGATAATATGCAAGTTCATCTTTTCACATAACGCCCTGTTAAGGGGTGAGCAACGCAATACCGAAGCCGCCGCATACCACCTTAAACACTAACACCAACGCATAGTGAAAATGCCACGCGTTGCGAATCCCTCTTGAACAGTTTGTTATGTGCGTGCTAACTGAGGTACTTTTGCCAATGTTGCTGCCCTTTCAAAACTACTCTGTAATCTTCGTAGTCCAATGAACTGTAAAGCTTTTTAGCTGCAACATTATCATCACCGACCTCTAATGTGATTTTGAGGTAATCATTATCACGACAATACTGTTCGATACCACTCAGTTGCGCCTTGCCAACACCTTTACCACGAAAGTTGTCCGACACCATAAAATCATGGATATTCATCACTCTTTGCGCACGATAAGTTGAGAACGATTCAAAGCAAACCGCAAAACCAGAAGGCTTATTGTCGACAAAACTGATAAATCCGTGGAAATAAGGCAACGCAAATAGCTGAGCAATTACTGAGAGATCTAGCTCAACTGAGAACCCAGATAGGTATTCTCTAAACAAAGTCTCGAATATACCTTTGTCCTCAATGCTTTCTGTTTCAATAAGCCTGATTGTGATTTCCATATTCGTTTCCACCAAAGCACTTAACGCCGCCAGCAGGGGCCGAAAAACCAGAGCGAAGCGGCGGTTTTTGGGTCCCTCTGGCTGGCTTTGTTAGCCTTTGTATTTATCCAGTAGTTGCTGCACATCTCGAGCTTGAGCCTCAAGCATGCCTGCCCGGACTTCCTCTTCTGATTCTCCATTCGCAATATGTAGATCCATTGTTAAATAAAAGCACTCACACATGAGTGCATCAAATAGCTCATCACATTCTTCTAGCTTGTTAATAGCTATATCTTGCATTTCTTCACTCAATGCAGCCATACCGAACTCACGAAAGAAGCGATGAGTAAGCCAGTTTCTGGCCTCCAATGCCACAAGCATTATTTCTTCGAGCGATTTAGGGATATTAGCCTTCTTGGTAAAGTCTCTAATGATTCGCCCTAACGTTTGTTTATATTTTGCATCCATCAATGCTCTTATAGTGCTGTGAGATTCCTCTTCCGACAGATGAAGTGCAGCAAATAATGTAATTAGAATATCCTCGAGCGCCTGCGCTCGAAGCATTGCTCGGCCAAAAGCTTCATAAAACTCTGCCGATGGTTCCAGTCTTTCGTCATTCATATATGTAGGCTAACATTTTAATAGTGCGCATGCGCGTTTAGACAATTCCAAAATTTCGCCAATATCTTTATAAATAGCTGAAAATAATGCTTTTGTTAAGGTATTCAAAAAAAACAAAACTGGAAAAACGAGCGTGCGCGTTATTTCATTTTTCCACGGCCTGTTATTTTTGCTGCGGATATTCTTATCCATTGATACTAAAAGGCTTTATATTTTTCTACCAGTACAAATACGCAAAAATGTGAATGTTTTTAAACAAACCGTGCCAGAAATTTGAAAGCAAAAAATAAACTGTATATTTATACAGATTGTTAACAATTATCCACAAAGAGTGTGTGATGTCTTCCAGTCCATTTTTTGACATTAATGCGCTTCCAGCTCATCACCCCCTCTCATAACCAATTTGGCGAATAACCTTAATCACTTAGCTTTACTACAAACACAAAAATACAACTTCAACTTACAATAAAAGTTGTATTTCAAATTACCGTTTTGTAAAACTTAGACACCAAACCCGTGTCTGATTACACTGCGTTTATCAGACCAACTTCGTTATTCCCACAAACCGCTTTTAAACGTAAAAAGAGATAATAAGCCACTGGTGAAAATCCTCGACGCACTTTTTAATGTAGTAATGGATTGCGCGAAAGGACTTAAGCGATTTTTTGCATTCCTTGAAACAGAGAGTTTTGCATCGTTTGACAAAAGTTACCCGCCTAGCAGGGCGGAAAAATGCTCCCCAACCAAAGCCAATCAGAGGAAACATAAGCTCCCTCGGGCAGAGCGAAAATGCTCCCCAACCAAAGCAATTGAAAGGAGCCCGAAAATAATTCGGGCAAGAAGAAAAGAGAAGAAAAAGAAAGGGATCAGAGCCCTTTCTTATTTGAAATTGATGTAAAGAATTAACATATCTCGATAACAAATACTTGGGTATCTGATAAAAGGGCTTTGAGCCCTTTAGTTCTTTTAGATGAGGGAGACGAACTCGTTGACCAACTGCTTCAACGCATCGCCGCTGCTCGTGCCGAAAGTGAAGCGTTTGCCAAGTCCGCGAAAAAGACGGTGAAAAAACGGGGAAAAAGACAAGCAAGAGCTAACCCCCTCCCAGCCTCCCCTTTAGCAGGGGGAGGGAACAAAGACTCGCTCCGCTTTGCCGGAATTAAAAATATGAATACAAGGTGTTTGAATGGAAACCACGATGAAAACTTATTGTTTTACATCCCGCCGAAATGCCAGTGGTGATTTGCCCATTCTTTGATTAAAAAGACGCCTGAAACTTCGGTCAGAGGTCCAACCTACCATTTCAGTAATGTCGCTTATCGAGTGTTTTGTCGTTTGCAGGAGTTCCGCTGCCAACTGTATACGCCAGTGGCTTAAATAGGTGATGGGGCCAACGCCAACTAATTGTTGGAAGCGTTGTGCAAAACTGGATCGAGACATTCCCGCATGAATTGCGAGGCGAGTGACGCTCCAATGTTTTTCCGGGTGACGATGAATGGCGGCTAGAGCTTTACCAACTTTTTTGTCCAATAAACCTGGCAGCCAACCTTTGGGGTGCTTTGTTTCTGACAAGATATAAGAGCGAAGTTGGCCGATGATAATCAATTCTACTAATTGAGCCGCAATGGCCACAAAACCCGGTTGCTTATTACTGGCATCCTGACTGAGAAAAGCAATGGCAGATTGAAAGGAGGGAAACTCTGTACCTTGGTATTGTCGTAGAATGATCGCGCTTGGTAATGCTTTTAATAGGTCGAGTTGCACATTAGGTTGAAATTCAAAGGCAAAGGAGAGTAGTGTTGTCTTTGCTCCGCCGCCGCCCCAATTGATCTGATGCAACTCACTCGGCAGGTAGTGATCAAAACCAGCAAAGTTGTCTCCCTTCCATAGGGCTCGTAATGGCGCTATCTGTGCATTATCAGACGAGTAGAAATTGAACTCTCCTCCGATGGGAACCAGAACGGAGTCGCCGGCTAGCAATAATTCCGGCTCACTGTCAGGCGCAGAAAACCAAAGCTCTCCTGCCACAATATTAAAGCAATACCCGGCAGGGAATGACTTGGTTTCAAAACCCCAAGGTTCACTCAACTGCCAGTTTGAGATAATAGTAGAACGTAATTTCAGCGATAAAAGTACGTCACTCAGTAAGTCCATAATGAAGTCTGTAAGTTTATCTTTGGATTATATGACCGATAATATGGATTATCTTGTGTATATTGTCCAATTTATATCTCCTATTCTGTACTTCCAATAAAAATAAGAAGGATAAGGCCATGAAATTTCTCCGAAATACGTGGTATTGCGCTGGTTGGAGCCAGGATTTACTGGATAAACCATTAGCTATTACATTACTTAATGAACCTGTTGTGATCTATCGCGGTGAAGATGGCACAGCAATCGCTTTAGAAGATCGGTGTCCTCATCGGTTTGCCCCCCTAAGCAAAGGGAAAGTACAAGGCAATAATATTGCCTGTGGGTATCATGGTCTGGTATTCGATGCTAAAGGAAATGGTACGTATAACCCTCATGGTAACGGCGCTATCCCGAAGGGGTGTAGTGTTAAATATTACCCTGTCATTGAAGCACAAGGTGTTATATGGATTTGGATGGGGGAAGCAAGCCAAGCAGACCCTGCCAGTATCATCGATATTGGTGAGTGCGATAAGCGCGAAGGTTGGACATCGGTACACGGTTACCTCAATGTAAAATGCCACTACGAATTAGTGGCAGATAACTTGCTCGATCTTAGTCATGTCCCCTACTTACATTCTTTTCTTTCCTCGGATGAAGAGCCACCAGCAGGCTTTAAAGAGGAGCGTAAAGTAGAAGTAGAAGGCAATACCGTGTGGTCTATGCACTGGAATTACAATTGCCCGGTTTCGCCATTATTTTCGCTACTTTGGGACGAAGCTCCCGCGATTGGTACTCTGCGTGCTCATATGTGCTGGCAGCCCCCTAGTGTGCTGTATTTGGATACTGGCTTTTCAGCAGAAAATGGCACCATTGAAGACGGCGCCTGTTTTCCTGGGATTCATTTAATTACCCCAGAAAACGAGCATACCTCGCATTACTTCTACGCGGTTGCCCGCAACAAAAAACTTGACGATGCCGGTTTAAACGAAGGTATACGCATTCAAATCAATAACGCGTTTGAGTTTGAGGATGAACCTATGGTCGAAGCCTGTCATGAACGCATGCCAGAGACGGATTTGATCGCACTAAAACCTGTGTACCTTCCCGGTGATGTGGCCGGTATGCGTGCGAGACGAAAATTACAGGAATTGATTCAAGCCGAAACAAGTGCCTAAAGCATGAGCTTGCTTGTTCTGCTTTAAAGAGGCTGAGTTTTAAGGGAGTAAACTCAGCCTCTTTATTAAGCTTGGTAAATCATCACGCTCATGTCTTGAATATGTTTGATTAAGGCTGGGCTGGTGATGCTGCTTTCATCGACTAAGTCGATCAACTAGGGGCTGTTTAGGTCGTCTAGCTCGTGCTGAAGGTGAGAGGGTATCAGCTTGCAGCTGTCATAGTGCTTTTTTGTAGTTTTGTATGCGTTGTTTCCAACGTTCTGCCGGTAAGTGGTCTTCTGTCATCCTTATCGTCTCTTTGGCCTGATCGATTAAAACATTATGACACAACTTAAATGCTGCAAAACCCTTAAGGATCCCTCAGGGTCAAAGCCCTTTTTTATTTGGCCGCCCTCTTCTAGGCATCCCAACTTTGCGCTGCAGTTGTTTTTCTATTTGTTCTTTAAAGAAATCATTACCTAAGGAAGGTACGAATAAGTCTACTAAGCCTCACGAATTAAATTCATATCTTGAGTCTCTATATGCCCTTAAAATAACTTCAGATAAGCAGAAGACCTTTCTTCTTTGCTCCTTCCAAGCGCCTCAAACAAAAAGTGCGGCTTTAAAAACATGATCTCTCTGTTTCCTGAGTTATGACATCTTGGCATCATTTCCTCCTTGAAATTGATGTAAAGAATTAACGTATCACGATAACAAATGCCTAGGTATCGGATAAAAGGCTTTGACCCCTTTAGTTCTCCTTTAGTTCCTTAGTTTCGTTATGTGCATTACCCACGGTCTGCTGGATGGTTGACACCGTCATAAGTTGGGATACCTTGTATTTTTAGAGGATTTATACCTTCAAGACAAGCAACATTAAACCCATATTGAGTTGGGTTTGACCTGCGTTGATGATGGGTATAAATACCGCACTGACTACAAAAATAGTGCTTTGCAGTTTTGGTATTAAATTGATAGAGCTTTAGCACCTCGGAACCTTTGACAATGTTGATACCAGACAACGGCACAGAAGCAGCTATTGCGCCTCGTCTGCGACACATAGAGCAATCACAGCGACGCACGTCAACTAACCCTTCGGGTAATTCGAGTTCAATTTCAACTGCACCACAATGGCAAGTAGCCTTGTGTTTTAATTGTATTTTTACTCCGTCAACTTCCTTTAAATTAATAACCATTGTTGACTCCTTGTAGGCATATAAAGGTTTTTATTTTGCGGTGAGTGATAACGAGTCCGCTTGCGAAGCAAGAATTCTGGGCTTGAACAACAATTCTTTGTTAATTGGCAGTTTCAGCCAATGCTAAAAGGCTTTCACCTGTAAGCTGATAACCTCTCCATTCACTCTTTTCTACAGCTCCAAGTGACTTATAAAACTGGATTGCAGGTTCGTTCCAATGAAGTACATTCCATTCAAACCTTCCACAATCATTTTTTATTGCTTCATGTGCCAAATACCCGAGTAACCGTTTACCTGCACCACTCCCTCTTTCACTCTCAGATACATACAAATCTTCTAGGTAAAGGCCATTCTTGCCTTGCCATGTGGAATAATTAAAAAAATAAACTGCAAAACCAATGGGCTCATTACCCCTTTCGCAAATCAGAGCATGAGTTGTCGAGTCTTTTGAGAAAATTGATTCCTCAATCATAGACACCGTTGCTGTAACTTCTTGCTCAGCTTCTTCGTATCTAGCAAGTTCCTTCACAAACCGCAAAATAACTGAAGCATCTTCAATCTTTGCTTTCCTTATAACTAAAGACAAATTCCCCTCCTACTTAGACAATTAACGCCCATTTAAGGGGCTGATAATTATTTGCTAAATTGTGTAGCGTAGCGAAACCGAGCAAACAGTTAGCAGTCCCGCTTTAAATTCTTGTTATGAGTATATTACACCTGATTTTTTTGAAGGCTTTTTATAAAATCATCAAGGTCAGTTGGCATTTCATTATGCTTGACACCACCATCGGGAATATTTTCCCAGTTAGCTTTTGAACTGCAACACAGGTGAGTGGTTATTTTAATGTCAAAGTTTTCGACTAGCCCCATAGGTACCCAATAAAGGTCATATTCCCTAAGCCTATTTGGAACAGGACAACCGCACTGTTTACAAAAATGAGAAGTAAACCCAGAATCTTTTTTCCAATGGCTAATTGAATCAGTTCCTGATACCCATTTAAAATCTGATTCTTTTACGATAGTTGCAGTATTAGAAGTTGAGCCAGATTGTTTTTGACATAACTTACAATGACATTGGTATAAATCAGGTATATCACCTGAAATTTCAAAACTCACGTTTCCACAATTGCATGAACCTTTCATATATTCCTTAGATTAAATACTGGTATCTGCTATACACATAACATCTATGGACACTCCGATTTTTGCAAGCAAAATCAAGTATTAACAAGAGTAGTTTTACAGCCATCTATTCGGATTTTTTGTAAGGTATTACTTACCTCTATCCCTGATGCTTTTACTACAAATAACAGTCGCTGACTTGGTTCTAATCATTTTGGCGTTTTCAACGAAACAATGTTAAACCAAGAATTTCCAAGTCACTGTCTTATCTATCCTGTCATCACTATTTTTTCACTTAGCAAAAGATCGAAATGTACCTTTTATAAACTAGGATGTGTAAATAAACTAGGAAGGAAATTTTCTTATCGAATCGTTTGCACATCCCTTTCTTGTATCCCATGTTAGAACAGTGGTTGAAATTCTGCTATTAAAAGGTTGTCAGGGCTTTTAAACGTAAAAAGAGATAATGAGCTTCTTGAGACAATTCTCGACGCGTTCCTGAATGCGCGAAAGGATTTAAGCGACTTTTTGGTTACTTTTGTGGCGCTAGGCAAAAGTAACCCGCCTAGCAGGGCGGAAAAATGCTCCCCAACCAAAGCCAAGTTTGGTTGGACACACACCTTACTGTTTTCTTAGGAATAAACGCTCCCCAAAACCACCAGTCTTGTCGATTCATTGCCTTGTAGGAAGTTTTCAGAAAAAAGGTTGAGAAATAACCGATAAAGCGTCTGAAAAAGCGTTTTTCACGAATTTAAAACGAAGGATAGCCACCAATAGGCTTTAGAAAGGTGTTTTTCCTTGGAATTGGGTTTAGTTTAAGCAAGGAGTTTTCGACTTCGCTCAGGTGGTTTACGCTGTCTGTGGTTAGACTCACAATAATGGTTAATCGACAGCTCATTACCAACCACATTGCCCGTTCTCGCGCCAAACTCTGTGGTGATGCAGAGCCAGTTATCAGATGAAATATTAAGCCGTTGCAAAATCGGTAACAAAGAAGCGTCTATCGTACCTCGTTTGTCTTCTCGGATGATGCGCCCCGTCATATCAACCAGTTCAAGGTAATCTGTTAAGTCAAATGGCAAGCCATCTGGCATGTCTTTTCTGGGTTTTCCAACAAAAGGATAAAGCGGTGTCGGTTGTTTTTGATGCTTTGCGGTGTCGATACGTTTTTTAACGCTGGTGAAATCTGAGGTTTCAGGTGTTGCATTGATTTTTGCTCTTAATGGATTGAGGTCAACGTAGGCCATACAAGCTGCTAATGCAGCTTCATCAAGCAGAGCTTGAGACTTGAAGCGCCCTTCCCAAAACCTGCCTGTACATTGGTCTTCAAAATTGGCTTGTCGGGCGATAGGCTCATTTAATTCCTTCATAAACCAACTAATGTCCATTAATCGATTTCTGAAGGTTTCAACAGATCTTTCAACCAAGGCCAAAGCATAGTCCGGTTGCGCTTCGCCCCTGACGTATTGCTGAGTAAAAAGTGTGCCTTTATGTAGCTTATGCCATCTTTGCAGAACCTCTAATGTAGACCACTTCGCGGCTTTTTCTGCATTGATATGCAACACCACATGAAGATGATTACTCATGACCGAATAAGCACAAATATCAATGGCAAAGACACTGGCTAGAAATAGCAAACGCCCTTCGACCCAACCACGGCGGTGCTCAAAGCTTGCACCAGATACTGGATCTTCTCCACACAAAAACGCCCTACGAACACACCTTGAGACACAATGATAGTAGGGCGTATCGTCTAAACTAATTTACTGATTTCTGGCTCTTGGCATGACAGACCTCTCTTCTATGAGAAATAAACAGTACTGGTCAAATATACAGCATATTTTTAAACCGTCAAATTTCCACCTTGATCAACTACATTATTGATAACGGGTTGTTATCCGCGTGACTAATTTGAAGGAGAAAAGAGAAAAAAAGCCAATCCCGCATGAGGACTGGCTTTTAAAGGTGGGTGGCCTGTTAAGCTGGCAAACAACAGTATTTTACGCTTATTTTGTGCCCTACTCTTTACAGCGCCAAAAACTATTGCTGCAAGACATTGAACAACTGGTATTTGTCAAAGTGCAGCCAGTGACTCAGTCGCTATTAGGCAATAATGTTGATTTGATTACCGTTGGAGAATACAGCCCAAATAAAAAAATATTTGGTTAATCGCTCGTCAGCATCCTGGAGAGTCGATGGCACAGTGGATTTTAGAAGGTTTTATAAAATCACTATATTCAAGTGATACAACTGATCTATTTGAGAAATATACATTTTTTATTGTGGCTAATATGAACCCAGATGTTAGCCTAATTGGTAACCACAGAACCAATGCTCTAGGTAAAAATTTAAATCGTTGTTGGGCAGAACCGTCTCAAGATATGTGTCCAGAAGTGTACTGGCTGCAAGCAGCAATGCTTCAATATGGAGTCGATTTTTTCTTTGATATTCATGGTGGCGAAGCTATTCTACACAACTTTATGATGTCTAAAAGCGTAAAGTTGGCTGGTGAAAAGTTTAAACAATTGCAGGCAGAAATTGATACTAATTTCCAAGTAGAGTATGACTATGATTCATATAAGACAAGCGGTGGAACATCTTGTTGTGATTCTGGCTGTGGTAAGTCTAAAACAGCCACTGGCTTTGTTTTTGAGACCTTTGGCGCAACCTCACTACTATTAGAAGCATCTTATAAAAACCTACAAAGCCCTAACAGTAAGAGTGACTGGGATCATCATGGCTGTGTAAAACTAGGCGAGAGTTTATTTATAACATTGCAGCAGACTTTTTGACTTCTCTGGTTACATTAAATTAAATTATATTTATTATGAATTAATACTTGATAAAAAGAGATAATCGGTTAATAGTCAATAGGCTGTTATTTCATCACATAACATTTTTATAATTTTAGAAAGGGCCATGGAATGGACCAATCAAGCAACACGATAACCGCGCAAAAAATAAGCCTCCCTGATGGCGGTGGCAGCCTTAAATCTCTTGGTGAAACTTTTAAAGCAAGTGCTTTTACCGGCACTGGAAACTTCAACATCCCCATCCCGCTGACACATGCCCGCGGTCTAGAGCCCCAGTTATCTCTCTCTTACAATTCAGGTACTGGTAATGGCATTTTTGGCCTCGGCTGTTCGATCAACCTGTCTAAAATATCTATTCGTACAGAAAAAGGGCTGCCGCAATTTAATGGCGATGATATTTTTATGCTCGATGGCGAAGTACTGACGCCTAAAAGCGAAAGCCAGCGGCAGGAAGACGGTTACTTGATCAGCCAATACCTACCACGAGTTGAAAGCGCGTTTTCCCTGATTGAGTATTATCTAAAAGCAGATAAAAGTAGCGCATACTGGAAAGTAACCAGCGCGAACAATATTACATCTGTCTATGGGCTTAACCCTGCGGCACGAATTTTCGATAAGGAAAATCCTGCCCACATTTTTGAATGGCTTATCGAAAGCACTGTTGACTCGAAAGAAAATAAAATCCTCTACCACTACGTTCAGGAAGACAATGCAGGAGTAGGCGACCAAGGTTACGAAGTTGGCAGGGCTTTAACCAATAAATACATCCAAAACATTCAGTATGGCAACTTCTTGGATGCGAGCGGTAAAGAGCAATATGCTTTTGAGGTCATTTTTGATTATGGCCAATATGATCTGTCAAATTTAACGCAAGGCGGCCATGACCCTTACAGCCCTTCGAAAACTTGGTCTTACCGACCAGATCCTTTTTCTTCTTACAAAAGTACTTTTGAAATACGCACCAGGCGTTTATGTCAAAATATATTGTTGTTTCATCACTTTAAGGCTGAGCTTGGTGACCACTGCCTGGTCAAAACTCTCAACCTTAACTATAGCCTGTCGAATAACAGTAATATTTCACTTTTACAAAGCGTTATAGAAACAGGCTATAAAAGAGCAGGAACAGCCGCTGAGTCACCATACGACATTCAGTCCATGCCCCCGCTTGAGTTTAAGTTTTCAGAATTTAACCTGCCCGACGCCCCTGTTTACAAAGAGTTGGCGATTGACAGTGCCAGCATTCCTGGTTATTTGAACACTTCTGGTTTTCAACCAGTTGATTTAAAAGGAGAAGGTATATCTGGATTGTTATATAGCAATGCTGAAAGTTTGTTATATTGTGAACCCGAAGGAAACGGACACTATGCTCTGCCAACAACCCTCACACATTTCCCTGTTGATCAAAACTTCCAAAACGCCCAGACAACCCTCGTTGACCTTGAAGGTAATGGCCAGTTAGAGCTGGTTGTAAAAAATACTAATCGTACCGGCTTTTATCAAAGAGGCCGTCACCTGGAAAGCAAAGCGCCAAGCCCAATTTGGCAGCAATACCAAGCTTTTGAGCGATACCCTACCGATTATGCCAACCCGGATATGGAAATGGCCGGGCTCAGTAATAATGGCAAAACCGATCTCCTTTTAGTAAACCAAGAAGCGCTCCATATTTACCCGTCATCTGGTAAGCAAGGGTATGGATGTGAAAACAGAGTGACCAAAGCTCAAGGCTTTCCATCCATCAAAAAAAATTACCCCAAGGAGCACGTTGGTTTTACCAACCTTTTCGGAGACGGGCTTCCTCATCGTGTAAAAATCACTAAAAATAGCGTTGAATGTTGGCCTTCTTTAGGCTTTGGGAAATATGGCGATAAAGTCAGTTTAGAATCAGCGCCTGATTTTGGTGATGACTTTGACGCGAAAAGACTATTTTTAGCGGATATTGATGGCTCAGGCACAACAGATCTTATTTATGTACAGCCTACACAAGTTAGCCTGTATATTAACCAGGGCGGTAATGCATTTTCAGATGCGATCACCATCCCTTTACCTGAGCAGTGCCAATACAGTGCTATCGATCAGATACAATTTTCGGATGTTTTAGGTAATGGTACCAGCTGCCTGGTGTATACCAAGATACTCCCGACCCCCAAACACTATTTTTATAATTTTGTCGGCGACTCAATGGTAGATGGGAAATCTAAATCGACTATCAAGCCTTACCTGCTCAATGAAATTGATAACAATATGGGCGCTGTTTCAATAATAGAATATTGCAGCTCTACCCACTTCTACCTTGAAGATAAAAAAGTAGGTACCCCTTGGCGAACCCAGCTGCCCTTCCCGGTACAGTTGGTGGCTAAAACCACTAACATTGACCAAATCACAGGCCTTAAGACAGCGACGCGCTTTGCCTACCATGATGGTTATTATGACCACGAAGAGAAAGAGTTTTATGGCTTTGGTTTTGTTGAAACCTGGGATAGCGAAACCTATGACAAATTTCAACAACAAAGCTCCGCACAAAGACAAGATCTTGAGAAAAAATACTATACGCCACCGGTATATACCAAGACTTGGTATGCTAATGGTGCCGCACAACAAATTTATGCATATAAACACTCAGACAACAAATTAGGCGCTTTTTTTAATGGCGATAAAGACGCCTACGACTTTCCTGCGGCACGAATGAATGTTGTAACCGACGACTACAAAACCCTCAATCAGGCCTATGCTGCCTTAAAAGGTACGGTGATCAGGGCAGAAGTGTATGCCGATGATCCGCTAGACAATCCAGAACTTTATCAAATGCCTTATACCGTAGAGGAGCATTGCCAGGAGGTAAGTTTATATCAGGAGCGAAATGATCAAGAATATGCGGTATTTATGGTCACCCCACGGGAAAGTATTTCATACCATTATGAGAGAAACCCAAAAGATCCAAGAGTACAGCAGCACTTTATCCTGGCAACAGACACGTTCGGTAACCCTTTAGTCAGTTGTGACATTAGCCTGGCGCGCAGAAATAGTGCTGATCCTGACGTTACCTTCTATCCGGAACAAACATCACTCAAGGCGATCGTCAGCTTACAAAAATATGTCACCCCGGTGCAAGGTAACCTCTATTACCATCTTTCCTGTGAGCAGCAACAACTGGAATTGTTCAACCTTGAATTAAGTGATCACTATTGCAGCTATGATGAACTTAAAAACAAGATCACAGGGTTAAATTTACAGCAACAAAACAACATCACACCATATGATGCGCCTGTAAGTGGCGACAGATTACAAGCCAGGCAATTAACTTGGGAGCGAACTTACTTTTGGAATGAAGATTTAACGCTCTCGTTACCGCTTGGTGAAACCTGCGCCATCAATCTTATACATCATCACGAAAAAGCCGTATTCAGCCAAGAATTTATTGATGACGTCTTTGCTAATAGGCTTACTGAAGACACCCTGACATCACAAGCCGGTTATGTGTTTGAGCAAAAGTCGAACTACTGGTGGAATAAAGGTTTAGTGCAATTTTATGATCAACACAAATTTTACCAGCCCAGCAAAACAGAGAATGTTTTTGTCGAAGCAAGTTCCAACCTGTATGCATTGGAAACCCTTAGTTATGATGATTATGCTTTGTTTGTCACTGAAACTCAGCAATTTATCGACACGACAAATAGTTTAACCACAAAGGCCGTATACGATTATCGCTGCGCCCAGCTATGCCAGTTAACTGACCCGAATAACAATATTTCCCAGGCACTGTTCGATCCTTTAGGGCAGGTCATTGTCACCTCCTTAATCGGCACCGAAAAAGGCGTCAATAGTGGTGGTATGACACTTTATAGCCATGACGCTACAAAAGCAGAATATCAGCAACAAGCGGCACCAGCGTTTGAGCAGGTCATACATAGTCCCAAAGATTATTTACAGGGAGCTTGCAGTTATTTCTATTACAACCTGCATGCCTGGGTGCAAAGCAAGCAACCGGCGTCTTCTATTCACCTGGTTCGCAATAGCTTTTATTGTTCATCACAAAAACATAACGCGCCCTATTGCCAAATAGAAGTCAGCTACAGTGATGGCTTTGGCCATATATTGGCAACAAAACGTAAAGCCGATCCTGGGCTCGCTTTTATCAGAGAAGCGAATGGCGAATTAAAAACCGAAAATAATCAGGTCCAACAATTTCCAACAAGTCGCTGGCAAGTTTCAGGCCGTACCGTATACAACAATAAAGGCAAAGCCGTAGAACAATATCTGCCGTATTTTATCAATACACCTGAATATGAAGATCAACAAGATATACCTTGCCCACCACCGACCCAGCTCTACTACGACCCATTAGGCCGGGTGATTAAAACCGTATCGCCGAAAGGTTTTTTCTCCAAGGTTGAATTCAGCCCCTGGTTAGAACAACATTTTGATGAAAATGATACCCTTGTAGATTCCGACTATTACAAAAATTTCAAAGCCAACTACCCAGATAAGCCAACCGAGCAACAGCAAGATGAGAATGATGCTTTAGATAAGGCCGCCGCTTTTTACAATACACCGGAAATCAAAGCACTGGATAATCTAGGGTTTGTCATTCGGGATATTCGCTATAAAGCGCAGCAGGAACAATTAGTTGCCTATGAAGCGAATGATATACAAGGGCGTACCGTCACATCTATAGATCCACGTTTGTACCAGTCCAATAACGTTAACCAAACAGACTATTACAACTTTAAATACCGCTATCCCATGGGGCAAAAAGACCCTATCTATATTGACAGCACGGATGCCGGTATAGAAAGGCACCTGAGCAATATCTATGGCAAACAGCTGATTTCTCTGTCAGCTCGCAATTATTGCCAGCTAATTAATTATGATTGCCTGCAACGACAAACAGAGCTTAAAGTTAAAAAGTTATCCGGGGTTAAGGTCATTGATGCTTTCACCGAGTTTAATCTGGTCGAGCAATTTTTCTATGAAGATTACCTGCTAGCACAAGGTAAAACCCAAACAGAATTGCAAGACTGCAATTTATGGGGTGCCTTGCACCAATTAAATGATTTATCCGGCACGGTTATTCACCATCAATACAGTTTACATGGCGAAGTATTACAAACGTCACGCCAAATAGTTGAAGACTATAAAAAGGCCGTTGACTGGAGGCAGGAGGTCGCACTGGAAAACGACGTCTACAAAAGTCAATTTACCTACAACGCCGTTAAACAGTTAATCACTGAAACCACACCTGATGATTCAGTTACCACCAAAAGTTATAACCAATTAGGGCTACTCAAGTCCGTTGCTCTAACTTTAAGTGACGGCACCTATCAACAAATCATCAAAAAAATTGATTATGATGCCAACGGTCAAAGAACCGAACTTCACTATGGCAACGGCATTAAAACCTGTTTTCAATACGAAGCCACCACCTTGCACCTGCTCGCTATTAAAAATAGCCAGCAAGATTTGCAATACACTTATGACCCTGTTGGCAATATCACCCGTTTACGGGATCAAACTTATCAGACTGTTTTTCATAGCAACCAGAAGGTTTCACCTTTATCTGACTATAGTTATGATGCCCTATACCGATTAACCGCCACTAATGGTCGCCAGCACCCAGGAGTTAATGCCAGCAGCTTAAAGCAGGCAGACTTTATTGCATTACCGAGCATCAATGATGGCAATGCCCTGGAAAGTTATAGCGAAATTTATAGCTATGATGATTCAGGTAACCTGGTTAAAAAGCAGCATCAAGCATCAAACTCGTGGACAACGGAAACACCAGTCGAGGCTAATAGCAATCATTTGCAAGGCCTAAAATATGACGCCTCAGGCAACCTTCGTCAGGCAAGCACAGGCAGCAACCTCGATTTAAGTTTTAACTGCTGTGAAAACTTAGTCAAAGCCACTATAGTGCAACGCCAAAACGGGCCGGATGATAGCGAATATTACCTTTACGACAGCCATGAACAGCGCACCCGCAAAGTGTCTGAACTTATGGTTAAAAATGGCACCCTAAGCCATATAGAAGACAAAATATACCTGGGTAACTATGAGCTCAAACGAAATAAAACCCTAGCTGCCGATCAGCAACTTAATATTAGCCTGCAACGGCAAACCCTAAGAGTGATGGATGGTGATACTTGTATCGCCATTATCCACAGCTGGGATATCGACAAAAACCAAAAAGAAACTCAAAACCTTAATATTCGCAAAATACGTTACCAGCTGGATAATCATTTGGGTTCGGTGGCGCTGGAGTTAGATCAACAGGCGCAACTCATTAGTTATGAAGAATATTTCCCCTATGGCGGCACCGCGTTAAGGGCCGGTAAAAATCTTATCGAGGTGGCCCTCAAAGAATACCGTTATTCAGGCAAAGAGCGGGATAACAGCACCGGCTTCTATTATTACGGTCGCCGTTACTATGCCCCCGGCTTAGGGCGCTGGTTAAACTCCGACCCGGCTCACCGAGTCGATGGCATGAATTTGTATGCCTTTGTTGGGGGAAATCCGGTAACTTTTTATGATCCAGATGGGAGAGAAAAAAAGGCAGTGCAAGATAATAATATAGTTGGGAGAAAAAGAAAGGCAGTGCAAAATAATGATATTAATAAAATTGAAGATAAACATACAGCTGCAAAGGCTATACAAACTAATTTAGCTGGTGCCGGTAATAGAGGCCGAGCTACGTTTTACAAATCAGGATTAAATGATAATCAAAGTAAAGAATCATATTTCAAAACCGAGGGAGCTTCGGTGTTCTCTGAATTGAAGTTAAACGGAAAGACTGCTTGTATGGGAGTAAATGGTCCTGCTAAGAAAAATTTGGAGTTTTTGGATATCGGTACTCATAATCAATTTGGACTAAAAGATAACTTCCATTCAGAAGATTGGAACCTTACATCGTTCAGGCAAAATGTAAAAGAATCAGGATTTACACTAGAAAAATACATTACTAATTTTAAAAATAGTAATGGCAATAAAAATAATAAACATGTTTTTAGCCTCAAGATTAATTATTCTCCCTGTTTAGGTTGTGCAATAACAATAGGAAAATTTAATGATTATCTTAAGGAAAACCTTGGAGAGAATAACTACATATTCAGGGCGAAGTTTTTAAGAGTATACTCTTTATCTGAAACTACAAAAAATCCAGATTCCCAATCAGCAAAAATTTTTAAATCAATGTATCAGTCATTTGAGGATAATAATATTCCTCTTAGGATCCAACCATTAAATTCCGCAAAAAAAATGAATGTAGCATTTTCTGAAGATGATGAATCAAGAAATATGGCAGTGAAGAATATGTTTCCTGACATTTTTTCAAGTTTAACTAAAACATGGAAGGATAAAGGTTGCGCTAGAAAACATTAGGTGCCTGGATATTTGGGGGGCAGGATATACCGAGCCTTTTGGTACATTAATCAAGAGGCTTGATTAGTCGAACTTAAATACAAACATCAGATCTCTTATCTTGCTTTGTTTGTACTAACCAGCTCTAAGGGCAAAGCTTTATTACTTGTATATAAGTAATGGTACGAAAAATAGTTGGATCGAAATCGAAAAACGATTATTTATGATAAGGAATAGGCATGGAAGCAACAATGAAAAAATTATCACCCGTCACTACAGAAAAAGAAGTCGCGAAAACGTTAGTTAACGCCGGTTTAACTTCAACTCAGCAAATTAGCCGTTATTCGCAAAAGAACTTTGTCGAAAAATATGCCCAGCTGTTTACCGAGATCAAGCCAGATAGGGCTCAACAGTTCGCAGCAGAATTACACCAAAAGGCCCAGGCGCATATGGGCAGGCTTGTACACCAACATGTCGACACTCAGCAACGCAGTAGTGCCTATTATCGCAACTTTCGTTTTGCTAATTTTTCGACACCCGCTGAACAAAATACGGGCGATAACACACTGGATCCCAGCTATGAAGGCCAGTTTGGTGTAGTTAACGCCACTGAAGTCGATCCAGACCGTTCGGTATTATCACCGGCGGCCTATTTAGCTGATCTGGTCTGGCTGGCTGACCAGCATATTCATAAAAAGCCCGGCGACCATGCGGCCAGCATATTGCTCAATGAGCGCCGGCCAGATATTAAAAATATCACTCTGAACAGCGCCAATACCAATACCATGATTTCAAAGCTGGATATTGTTAACGATGTTTTGATGCAACAGTTGGGAGCTGACTTTTCTGCTCAGGATCTGGTCACACAAGACTACCCTTTTAACCTGCCCTATCACCAGCCACTGAATCAAATCCGAACCTACTTAAAACAGCATAACACCAGCTTGCCGCAGTTATGGCTTGGTCTGATTGACCAACCAACAGCAATTGAAAATAAAAGTATCGCCATAGAAACCCTGGGGCTATCCCCTGAACAATGGCTTTTGGTTAGCACTTCCAATACCAACACCGATCAACTGCTGAAGTATTATGGTTTAGACGGTGAGCTAATCAGCTTACAAAATACCAGCACCTTTAAGCAGCAAACAAATATTACCGAAGCTGAACTGCAGGAGCTGCTGAAGCAGGATTTAACAGCCAAAGAGCTGGAACCAGAAGCAAAAGTTAATAAAGACTTCTTTATTAATATCGGGCAGTCGACTCCTATCTATACCAAAAGCGACCAACTAATATTCTCTGATGGCAATGTTGCCCTTGATCGTATCCATCGCTTTATCCGCCTGGCAAAATGGCTTAATTGGTCGTTTACTGATCTTGACTGGGCGTTACGCGCAACGTATTCAGCAACCAATCAAGGGTCGCTCGAAGACTATGATATTACCGATAACATGCTGCCGTTATTAGCCTGGGTTAAAACTTTAGAAAGCGCTGGCATACTCACTATTAACCAAGCCTGTGCATACCTTTACCAAATAAAAACATACGGTGAAAATGCGCTCTTGGATGACTTAGAGCAACTGGTAAACAACACCAATGTGTCACAACGTTTTACCTTACGACATCAGTTAGCATTAGCAAACGAGTCCATTTCAAAGGAACAGCAACAAGTTTTACAGGCGGTCTTAAAGCTATCTCAGCAGGACTTGCAGATTATCTTGGATATCGCCGGCGATATAGATGATCCTCTGAGCCTGGAGAACTTATCGACCCTCTACCGCATTAGCCTTTTACCCCAAATATGTGCCTTATCATTAGAAGATTGTATGTCGGCCTATGCCCTTAAAGTTAGCACTAATCCACAACAGGATTATCAGCAAAACACTCTGCTAACAGAGATTATGGCGGCGAGTAATTTTGGCCCAGAGCAGTCAATTAATGGTACTAAGCTGCTTAGTATTATCGGTCAGCTGACAGATACCGTATTATGGTTTAACACTAAAAATATACCGATACAAAAAACTCGTTACTGGTTAACGGGGTCCAGCAACAGCATCAGCATTCAAAACACTAAACCCAGTTTAGCCAAGCTTACCAACAATATAAACGCAATCCGAACCGCATTAGTCAAGCATGCCTTAACACGAGCAATCTTTGAAGAAAACACCCCGGCAGTCACTGCACTTTATAGCAGTCTTGACTCTAATATATCTGGCTATATTGCTAAAAATGAAGACAAAATAATCCAAGAGCTGGTTAAGCTACACCTAGACGACAGTTTAGCCAAGAAAGTGGTTGATGGATTGCAGGCTATTATCAGTTTTGGTGTCGATATCGCGCTTGAATGCAATCCAATATGGATCTATCTATCTGAACGCTATTTGTCAGGTCAGGGCATTTTCAATGCGATACCTGAAAAGAAAAAGTTTGAAGCAGAGCTAACTCGTGTTTTATCTATATGCAAAATTACGCCAAGCGATACCTTGTTATCGCAATGCTGGAATGTTTTCAACCGATACGCACAAGCCCAAGTTAAGGCGATTGAACAGCAATTGTCTTCTATCACCGCATTAGTACCTGAGCAGTTAAATATACTCTGTCGATGGTTAGATATCGTACCATCAGATTTTCAGCCCGAATCAGATTTGAATACGCCAACCAAACAGCAAGTTAATCTATTGAACAGGCTGGCGCGATTCGCAGATCTCATATCGTCTTTTAATTTATCAACAGCCGAGCTGTTAACCCTTTACCGAAACCCTAGTTATTTTGTGACCGAGCCGGCGAGGTTAAATTTTGAATTAATTCAGTCGTTAGTGTTTTTTAAAGAGCTATTAATTCAATGTCAAGATAGCCATAACCATCTGCTTGATTATCTTGATGCGGTGAATAACAACACGGCAGATGCAAGCGATTTATTAACCGCGCTGTTCGGCTGGAATATCAATATTTTCGGTATAAACGTTGAGAGTAACCTCCCCAAAAACATTAGCCAATTAGAGCACTGGTCAAGATATGTCAAAGCCCTCAGGCTACTAGATATTGATGTTGTCATGCTTGACTTGTTAATTGCCATACCCACAAGTGAGGCCACCGACAGTGATTTTGAGAGTTATCAAAAGCTTGCCGCTGCTTTATGGGCCGGCCTGCAATCTCAATATCATGATCAAAGCCAGCTGCTGACGGATATGCAAAATACACTCAGTGATCACCTGCGCGATGCATTAGTACCTGCAGTTATTGAGCATTTAAATAACACCCAAAACACATCAATAGCCAATGGCAATGATTTATATGAATACCTGCTCATAGATGTCAATGTTGATGCTGTGGTTGAAACCTCACGTATATCTGAGGCCATTAATGCTGTGCAGCTGTTCGTTTACCGCTGTTTAAACCACCTGGAAGCCGGCTTTGAAGTTGATCAGCAATTGCATCAGTGGTGGCCGTGGATACAACACTACAGGGTTTGGCAGGATAATCGCGAAGTATTTCTTTACCCTGAAAATTATATTCAGCCAGAGTTGCGAAAAAATAAATCCGATTTATTTGAGCAGCTGGAAAACCATTTACAGCAGGGTAATTTGAGCGATACGGAAACAACAGAAAGCTCACTTCTTGATTATATGGTCGGGTTATCACCCCTGGCCAATTTAACCATAGAAAGTACCGCTGCTTTTGATTATGCCCATACCTTAGGTTCAAGCACGGCGGGTAAAAATTTATTTTTGTTAGGGAAAACCAATGAGAGTTGCCCGCAATATTATTACTTGAACGCGCTTTTCACCCCGTCAAAAAGCCAGGGTTATACACCTCTTTATTGGGGACAATGGCAATCTATCGATTTATCTATGCAGCCGATAGGAACAGTGAATACTGTTTATGGTTTTGGCAAATGGTTTATCTTTTGGGTCGAAAAAAATCAAAGCAATGCCGATACCAGTCAAAACCCCACCACCCAAACATACCAATACCTTCTAAAATACAGCTTTTTAGATGCCAGTAATAACTGGTTACCGGCACAGGTATTGGCAACAGAAGCTACAGAAGATACAGCTGTTGACTTAGTCTATTTCCATTCCAATGAAACCATTTATGTCTCATGGAATAAAACTCAATATCAGGTAAGTAGCAATAGCATTCTTAGTCAGGCGCAAGATGCTGCGCGTTTTGCCGCAAAAACACTGACAAACTCTGAGAGTGCAGTTGATAATATTTATGAGATGACCAGTCTACCGCTGTCATTAAATGCTCCCGGTGATGATGCAACCAAGTCGCTGTCAGTTTGGTTTAAAGCGGACTCTAATCAAGAGTTTGATGTCTGTAATGCTAGTAATAGCGACACTATTTTTAATGTTGATCAAAATGGTTATTCATTGGCTAATGGTGACTCCATCCATCAACACCTTGATATGAGCGTGTGGAACCATGTGCTGTTAAATCAACAAAACCTGAAAAACATAGGGACAAATACAGAGGTTAATTATCTTTCGAATATCATCACTCTTAATGGTTGTCAGTGGGTAGCCTGGTCTGCAGATAGCCAGTTATATATTTCTCAAATCATTGAAGATAACGATGGCGTGACTTTGGGTAAAGCAAGACCTTTACGAAATGTAGAACGAAATGTTAGTCCCTTGAACAACTTTTTGTTCAACCGCTATAGCTTGGCAGTGTTTAACCAACACCTTTACATTACCTGGCCAGGTCCAGATGATAATAAACACTATTGGTTAAATGTTGCTCGATTAAACATTGAAGCTGATGAAGTTGAGGTCATCGAGCAGAAAGAATACGACTCGTCCGATAGCAGCTCAGGGTTGAGAGTGACGTCAGGCTCAGCCAGCGCCCCAGCTTTAATATCATACAATGGCCAGCTTGTAGTCGCCTGGTTATCGTTTTCAAAAACAAAAACTACATATGAATCACGCCTTCATATGGGGTGTGTTTCTGGCGAAAACGGTGACTTGTTACCTAGTATTACAGACACACAATTTACCGATGCAAGAATTTATGGCGGCAGCCCGTCTTTGACTGTCTCATATAATGAAGATGGTACTGAAATTCTGCATTGCGCGATAGCAAGCAATCGTGAGCCACTATGTATCGATCTATACTCACTTAATGACATTGCTGATCTTAACTCGCAAGTACCAACCAAAATCCCTCTTAAAAATGCTGTAAAAGTTAAGGACAATGAAGTTGTTAAATATATTGAGGTATCAAAGCGCATCCAACTAGCTTATGACTTCAACGCTAAGGGCTTAGTACTATCCTGGGCTGATGACGAGAATATTTATTATCAATACACAGCCCAATTAATGGATGGGAATCACGCCTTCAACTTGGCACAGCAAGCACAGTCTGGGTTGATATTTGGCGCCAGCGTTGATGGCTTATCCGCCTTGATCTTACAAGGTGATTCAGCTACTAGCATTAGCTGCTGGAATACCAATATTTATTTAAATGGGTGCCCAGTACTCAGCCCACAAATTAGCTTACTAAAGGGTATTAAGGTAGGTTTCTCTGATAACGGAGAGCCAGGTACTTTTGGCGGAGCCCTGCAAGAAGTTCTGGCTTTTAGTAATGTGCTCTCGCCCTCACAATGCAACTTAATTTACGCCAATAGTAACCAACATATCAGCAATGATTTTGCTATAGGTCTTGATGTTAGTAGCAGTGATTTATTTTCTTCAGAGCAGGTAGAGGCGATCCCCGTTAATGGCCAACCTAATTGGGCTGTTTATCAAATGGAGCAGGGAAATAATAGCGCACCATCTTCTTATCTGTGCTTGCCTAGCTCTTCAAATATAATTAATACAGATACAGATACAGATACAGATACAGATACAGATACAGATACAGATACAGATACAGATACAGATACAGATACAGATACAGATACAGATACAGGCAATTCTGTCGTGTTTACGGCATTAAGACTAAATGCACCACTTGCCGTTAAAAAACTTGAAGCCACCCTGGCACTTGAAGGTATTGATGGCTTTTATACACTGGCGAGCCAGTTAACGTCTGATATACCGTTTAGTAGTCTGAGTCCTGATATTAACTATTTCCCGAATTATCCATCTACTAGGCTGGATTTTAATCAAGGACCGATGGGGAATTATTTTACCGAACTATTCTTCCATATCCCTTTTTTGATTGCCCACCAGTTGCAGACCGCGCAACAGTTTGAGCCGGCTAAATCATGGTTTGAATTTATATTTAATCCTTGCATTCATCTGTCAACGGATGAGAGGGATATATACGGCGATACAGCTGATAAATATTGGCGCTTCTTAGGGCTTCGTTGTTCCAGTAATAAAGTGTTACGTACAGAGCACGGATTGAGCTTACAGGAAGAGCTGTTATTAGATAGTACTGACTCGAATCAACTTGCTATCTATCACTACGACCCATTTGACCCTCATGCTATTGCAACACTGCGTCCTATCGCCTATCAAAAAACGATTGTGATGCATTACATTAATAATCTCTTAGATTATGCCGATAGTTTATTTCGCCAATACACTTCCGAAAGTATTAGTGAGGCCACGCTCTATTACACTATGGCTTACGACTTGTTGGGCGAGCAGCCTGAGGCTTATCACCGGCGAATAGAATCTGGCGGGCAAACCTTAGCTGATTTCGAACAAGAGCTTGCTCCTTCTCTGGCTACTGATCCAGTTAAGCAGAAGGGAACTCCAGGTTCATCTTTACTTATCCCGCTAACGAATAACTCAATCATAAGTAGTTATTTTGGTATACCCGAGAATCAACAGCTGATCAGCTATTGGCAGACCATAGCTAACCGGTTATTTAATATCCGTCATGAGCTCAATATTAACGGTCAGTTTGAAACTGTCTCTGCGTTCGCGCCGGCCATTGACCCAATGCAATTAGTCGCCGGAGTGGCTTCCGGTGAAACTGTCGAGCAAGCAATCGCGGCGACCACCAGTATTCCACCTTATTACAAGTTCCAGGTTACGCTGAGCAAAGCAAAAGAGTTAACCCAGCTGACCATGCAATTTGGTCAATCGTTACTTGCCGCATTGGAAAAGAAAGACGCTGAAGCTTTATCGCTGTTATACAACAGTAATCAGCAAAATGTCTTAGCGCTTACCCGCACGATTAATGACAATCAATTAAATGCGGCAATCGCTACAAGTGATTCTTTAGAGGCCAGCCTAAGCAGTGCACAGGCGCGTTATGATTATTACGATGCTTTAATCGCGGCTAATTTAAGCCCGAAAGAAAGCAAGCAAGTTTCCCTAGGTACACATGCTGCCAAGTTACAATCAAACGCACAACCGCTTAAGACCGGAGGCGAAGCGGCCGCTTGCCTGATACCAACGGTATTTGGTTTGGCGGATGGTGGTCAGGCATTGGCCCAGGGAGCTGCGATACCGGCCAATGTGATGGAGTCTAAAGCGCAAGTATTAAGTATGCAATCGGGTGATCTGGGCACTCAGGCCAGTTTTGAGCGACGCGCCCAAGACTGGCAGTTACAAAAAACGCTGGCTCAAAATGATATTAATCAAATTACCGACCAGCAATTAGCGGCCCGTTATCAGCAAGCGGTCGCGCAACAGCAAATTACTGTGCTTGAAAAAAATATCGAGCAAGAGCAAAAAGTCGCGCAATTTTTGAAAAATAAATTCACCAACCAAGAGCTTTATCAATGGTATAGCGCTAAATTATCGACACTATACTTTCAAACTTATCAACTTGCGATGAAGGTGGCCCAGCAGGCTGAACTGGCCTGGCAATTTGAAAAAGCCCTGGATATCACCACTCCATTTATTCAAACCAATTATTGGCATAGCCAATATCAGGGGATAGGTGCCGGCGATGCATTAATGCTAGATTTGCACCGTATGGAACAGGCTTACATGGATAGCGATAGCCGTGCTCTGGAAATTCGAAAAATAATCTCATTGAATACGTTAGATGAGGCCGCTCTGGCTGAACTGAAAAAAAGCGGTAAATGTAATTTTAGCCTGACCGAAGCTGATTTAGATCTTGACTACCCTGGCCACTATCGACGTCAGATCAATACGCTCACCGTCACGTTACCTGCGGTGATTGCGCCTTATCAGAACCTTTGCGCTACGTTAACCCAAACCGTCAATAAAGTATTACTTAAGGATGATATTCAAGGGATCAAGTACTTGTTAGGGAAATCCCAGCAGAGTGTCTCGCAAGTGCGAGAAAACTGGATGACAAACCAGCAAATTGCTGTTTCTCAAGGGGTTAATGACTCCGGCATGATTACCGTTAATTTTGGTAGTGAACGCTATCTGCCATTCCAGGGCACAGGTGCTGTCTCAGACTGGGAACTAGAAATCCCAAGTGACAGTAACCCGGGGATTTTAGCAAGCCTTAGCGATGTCATTATTGAGCTTCATTACACCGCATACGCTGGCAATAGCAGCTTTAAAAATACCGTTAAGCAACTATTAAAAAAACAAACTCAATAAGGGTAATAGCAATGGATATACTATTAGAAAATATAACGGATGAACCAGTAGATATAAATGTAGATAGTGATAGCGCAGCTTTAACTGTTACTAATACCGGTCCAGCAGCGAGTTTTACTACCAGTGGTAACTCGCCTACAGTCACGATTTCAAATACTGGTGTTGGCTCGGCTCTAGCTACAGATGGAGCAATTGAGGTGGGTAGTATTAGCTCTCAGGAGAGCATCCGTTGTGAGGGGGATATCAGCTCTACAGGCACTCTAAGTGGACACACCATAGAGATTGCGGATGTTAAAATTGGAAAGGATGAATTGCAAACACTGCAGGCATTGCATGCCGGACAACTCAAGATTAATCTAACAACAGGCAGTGGATATCAGCTTTATGACAGCGATGCTAAAAGAGATGGTAAGCCAGAAAAGGAAGGTTGGTATGCACTGACATCTAATAGTCCTTCTGATATGTCGAATTATGCTTCTAACGAGTGGACAGTAGCTATTACCTCAAATCAACTAACCACTCAGGCTGTATCTTTACTCGCTAAAAATAATATTTCATCATCACAAGATATCGATATGCAAGCACTGGTGTTACAAGTCGCAGCATTGATTAAAACAAATGAAGAATTGTTAAACCGGATCTCGGTCTTGGAAAACAAACAGCTATAACCTAGGCACAGCTGCAAGAGGTTTAGATAAGCTTTTAAAGGTCTTGTAGCACTAAATCAATAGCTAAGTAAGAAAATACTCAGCCAATAAAAGAGAGGGAACAATGGAAAAGAAATTAGATAAAATAAAACAGTTGTTGGAAGTCGGCGGGGTGAACCTTGATACACCGGTAAACATTAATGCAGATAATAGTAATCCAGGTTTAACCGTTACGAATACCGGAGCTGCTGCTTCTTTTAGTACCTCAGGTAATGACACGACGTTAACTCTCTCTAATTCAGATGAAAATTTGGCTATTTCAACAGATAGCCCAATACAAGCCTCAGGCTGTTTAAAGGATGGCCAAGAACCAGAGGCATTTTTATATGTTAAAAATGTTGATAGCGGTAGCGCTAATCCGGGGAATAAGGTCAAATGGGCGGCTTTTTTTGAAAGTAATTCAAATAGCCATTCAAGCCTATTCGTCAATAATACCGGCACAAATCGTGGAGCAACGGTATTCAATAGCTCCAGTGAGCACTCTACACTTGTTTTAGAAAACCAAAAGGCTGATGGACAAGGGTATAGAGCCGCAACCTTAACCAATAATTCATCAACACAGTCAACCTTATATCTGACCAACAATAACTCGGGGCCCGCCATTGAGGTAAGCAAAGGCGGCGTTAATATGATGGGGAGCCCGACGGCTACGCTTGATGATGGCACTTATACCGCGAATACTGATGGTTTTGTGATTGGAACTATTACACCGCCAGATAAATGTGACGTACGTTCAATGCTTTGGCTAATAGCCTCATCTGGTGATCTCACTGTCACAGCAACCGGTGGAAACAACCTTGGCCCTAATTGTTCTTTTTCCAACTATGGAAACCTGATACTACCGGTTCAATCAGGAAAAGAATTTAGTATCAGTGCTGATCAGGGGCGTTATAACGAAAAAAATTCAAGCTATGCCTTTTACTTTATCCCTATGGGCACATGTGATAACCCTTGTACTAAAAAAAGTTCTAATATTTCCAGTAGCCATTTAGCGAAAAGTCAAATCAATATTGCCCGTACTGATAATGCCGAACGAGTGAATAATATGATTGACGCATTGGAAGTTTGCTTTGATAAAAAACTCGAAGGTAATAAACGGACAACATTAGAAAAAGCATTTAAAAATTTGCTTTTATAACGGAGTAAGCTGCTAACGGCGGAATAAATCTTAGTAAGTTTGCTAAAAAATATGTTAAATGAGTTTGGAATGTGGAAGCTTTGATTGAGTTCCCACCATTCTAAACGGCCTTGTTTATTAACCGTCGTTTTCTAACCTTTCTTCCCAGTCATCAGGTCGCTTCCCTCTGAAACGGTTAACAAATTTTGGACAGTTTTATAGAAAGTTTAATGACCGTTATGGTGGCGATTCAACCTTTAAAAAGATCTAACTATTTCGTCTTCTATTGGCACACATGAGACTATCAGATTTGATTAAGTCCAATTAGTTGAACCTAAAAGATTAAGCTAAGACTTATTCAGCTAGTTTTGTAAAGAAAGAGTGAAAAGATAACGTTGTATATATGCAATTATCCAATCTAGCTTTACATAAATCGCCAAGTACCAATAAATAGCCTTATTAAATAGTGGTTTAGCTTTTTTTATGTGAACTACCGTTCATGCGTCTGCACCACTTGGCTGGCGGGTAACACCGCCAACTCTTACTAAACCCCACGGGGGGATTGTTAGGGTGGGTGGCCTACTAAGATTGCTGCCCGCAGGGCGATGCTGCCTTTTCTTGTTATGTTTTTATTTGATTGAAGTACCATTTAGCTTGTTCCCACTCCATGTCTTGAGCCATGTGATAATCAAATTGCCTAGGGTAGCGATGGTGCTCGAGTATGTATTTTAAATGTGAATCTGCTATTTCGGGGTCATAGACGCGCCACACCATTCTGCGTGTGCCATTCCAAGTCTCACGGATAAGAAATAGTGCATTCCCACCAACTTTAATCTCCTCATCTAGTTGGTCACAGAAAGGGTCTACGATGTCACGCTCTTCCTGCGAGGGCATACCTTTATCAATAAGCTCTTCGTAATCAATAATAACGGATAAGTGCCAGCTAAATATCTTCTTTGGTTCGAAATCCTTTAATGCAGAGTTAAGAACTCCAATACAAGGTAAGTCATCTTCTTTCCACTCGAGAATACCAAACTCATCTTCGGGGATGACAACACGTACCTCATTTTCTTTTAGTTCTTCTTTTTTCCCAAATAGTTTCTTTAGCACGAAACTCTCCCCGAAACATAACGCCCGCAGCACGGGAAAAATTGCAGCGAAGCGGAAATTTTGTCCCAGTACCTGCGTTTGTTAGGATTTTTTTGCACTGACGAACTCCAAAATGTAGCTATCGTCATCTAGAAAGCCCAGAAGATCCTGGGCCGCATTTTGGAAGACTTCTTGAATAATGCCTTCAATGCCGTACCACTGTTCAGATTTTTCAGGGTCCAGGTAAATTGTTTCATCCGAAAAATCTATACCGCCTCCTGCTGCGAGCTCGGCCAGTGAAAAGGCTTCCGCAAAGGTAATCGGAGTATCAAGCTTATGAGCCAAACGATTTCTAACATCATTGAGACCACGCAAAAAATCAGCTGCATCTTTACCTATTATTCCCCTGGATTCAGATGCATCAACCTTCCTCCTGAAGCTCCACTTAAAGTAACGACCACCGTCACCCTCTTTGGGCTGAGTCTCTAGCATTTGCACTAAAATTGACTCGAGGACTAAATGCCCAGACATAAAAGCACCGAGAACCTTGTTTTCAAATAGCGAGGTTATGTGTTTAAGTTCAGGACGAATCCGATTTTCCCACGGGTCTTTCATTCGAGGTTCCCTAACGCCCAAAGCAGCGGCGAGCGATAGCGAGTCCAGCCCATGCGCTTTTTGCATGGGCGATGCTGACTTTGCTTGTTATGTGATTATTGTGATTCACTAAATTTTAAAACCCACGTTTGAGAATTGGTATTTTCAAACTCTTTAATTTGGATATTAGCTTTTGGAGAAAGCTTAGGATATTCATCGGTTAGATACTCAATGACCTCATCCATTCCCCAAGGCCCCAAAGAGGTCTTATACGTCACGTACTCGTCCTGTATCTCACGCCACGATTCATAATCCTTTTTAGAAAGAACCATATCCGTTTCTGTATAGATAATATGCAAGTTCATCTTTTCACATAACGCCCCGCACAGGGGCCGACAAATAAGCGCAGCGTTTTGGCGGTCCCAGCGACCAACGGGAGCGACTGCTGCGGTTTGTTATGCATTCATGACCTCAATAAACCACTTGGGCTGCATTTCATCAAAGTCCGTCCGAATGTTGGATGGCAGATAACTCGCTGAATCCAAAACAAACTCTTGGCCCTCCTGGCGCTTAAAAACAACCCAATGCCAGAAATTTTTACCAGCTTCCTGATGGTGCTTGATGGACAATAGTGCCAAATCAGGCAGACAGCCCCAAGATTCAAAAGGAATTTCATCAGGAGACGTCTCTACTCCGGCGCTGGACAGCATCCCCCTAACATATTGGGTATCGGACCACAGCGATTTATCTTCGGCATAGATATCCATAGCGTTCGCTACGGCCTTCATTTCCGAGTAAGTTTTGCCCAAAACATTAGCCACCGACGCAATTCCGCAACCTGTAGGTTCTTCCTGTATTACGGGCTTTAGCACCGTCTTCTCCTTATTGCATAACGCTCACATAAAAGGCGAGCGATAGCGAGTCCAGCCCGCGCTTTTTGCGGGCGATTTTTAATGTGCTTGTTATGGGTATTTATTACCAAAACTGCCACCACCTTTTGCTTTTAGCTTTACGCCACTTTTTAAATGCAAAATCAATGTATGGTGAGAGCTTATTGTAATTTTCCCAAGTATCCTGGACATGATAAAGCGTAGGCTCTGTTGTAACTAAGGCTGCCTCGTAATCTCCATAGTATGCATTTGACTCATAGTAATGCTTGGCAAACTCGAAGCCTTCAGGATTTAAATCATCTTCCCAGAACTTTTCATCACATTCCTTGATCAGAAACTCTGTACCAGTCATTTGCCGAGATTTAACTTTACCAACGGATTCAGGTGAGTCGGTTTGGTGTAACACACCTTCAAGATTGTTATTGATTACCCAAGCGATAAACATACCGATATGAGTCCCGCCAGCTTCAAGGGGAAGATCAGCTGGAAAGTTTTCTGCCCCACTGTGCCAATCAATTCTATCTATCGCCAAACTCAGACTCTCCTAATATCCATAACATTTTAATAGTGCGCATGCGCGTTTAGACAATTCCAAAATTTCGCCAATATCTTTATAAATAGCTGAAAATAATGCTTTTGTTAAGGTATTCAAAAAAAACAAAACTGGAAAAACGAGCGTGCGTGTTATTTCAGTTTTCCACGGCCTGTTATTTCTGCTGAGGATATTCTTATCCATTGATACTAAAAGGCTTTATATTTTTCTACCAGTACAAACGCGCAAAAATGTGAATGTTTTTTAAACAAACCGTGCCAGAAATTTGAAAGCAAAAAAAACTGTATATTTATACAGATTGTTAACAATTATCCACAAAGAGTGTGTGATGTCTTCCAGTCCATTTTTTGACATTAATGCGCTTCCAGCTCATCACCCCCTCTCATAACCAATTTGGCGAATAACCTTAATCACTTAGCTTTACTACAAACACAAAAATACAACTTCAACTTACAATAAAAGTTGTATTTCAAATTACCGTTTTGTAAAACTTAGACACCAAACCCGTGTCTGATTACACTGCGTTTATCAGAACAACTTGTAATTCAAATAATGTATTACTGTAAAAAGAGATAATGAGCCACTGGTGAAAACCCTCGACGCGTTCCTGAATGCGCGACAAAGAGTAATATCGGGAATATGACAAAAGCGACCTTTTGGTTACTTTTGTGGCGCTAGACAAAAGTTACCCGCCTAGCAGGGCGGAATAAAGCTCCCCCTACCGTATCGAATAAGAGGAGCCTAAAAAATGTTACAAATACCGCCCTTCCAAGTGCTTCCTGAAATGCGCTGCATTCAGCACTTCACCCGTTGCTCGTGTGACCAATTCATCCGTTGAATACAGCGACGCTTGTGACCAAATATGGTCGCTGAGCCATTGAAAAATCGGGCTTAGGTCACCGCTGCGAATAGCAGCGTCTATGTCGACAGTCTGTGTCATTTTGGTTTTATATTGCGCCGCGTACATGGCGCCAAGTGTGTAACTTGGGAAGTAACCAAAGGCCCCGTCGGTCCAGTGAATATCTTGCATACAGCCATCTTTGAAGTTGTCTTTGGTGGTCAACCCTAATGAGGCTTGCATCTTGGCATCCCACAGTTCGGGCACATCTTGGTAGTGGATCACGCCGTTGATCAGGTCTCGCTCGATTTCGTAGCGCAGTATAACGTGGGCTGGGTAAGTCAGTTCGTCTGCGTCCACGCGGATAAAGCCTTTCTGTACTCGGGTATAGAGTTTGTAGAGGTTGTCTTCCGCGAAAACAGGGTCCTGTTGTGCTTGAAACGCCTGTTGGGACAGTCGAGACAAGTGCTCGATAAAGGCTTGGCTGCGCCCTACTTGCATTTCAAAGAAGAGAGACTGAGATTCATGAATGCCCATGGAGCGAGCTTCCCCCACAGGCAAGCCCGCAAAGGCTTTTGGCAAACCTTGTTCGTAACGAGCGTGGCCAGTTTCATGCACTATGCCCATTAAGGCTTGCACGAAGTCCTGCTCATCGTAGCGGGTGGTAATGCGCACATCGCTCGGCACACCACCACAAAAAGGGTGCACGCTTTGGTCCAAGCGGCCATGATCAAAGTCGAACTGCAAGAGTTTCATGACCTCCAAACCAAGGGCTTTTTGTGTGTCGGCCGGATAACTTCCTTGCGGCAGAAGAATTGGCTCGGAAGCTTGTTTGGCTAGGGCCTTTTCGATCAGTTCAGGCAACCAGGTTTTCACTTCGTCAAACAGCCCATCCAATTGCGCGCTGCTGGTACCGGGTTCGAATTTATCCAACATGGCGTCGTAAGGTGTGGTACCCAATGCCGATGCACGGATACTGGCCTCTTCTTTTGATAAAGCCACCACCTCTTGCCAGTTTTTCGCGAAGCCTTGCCAGTCGTTTTCTTGTCGTTGGGTTCGCCATGCGTGTTCGCACTTGGACCCCGCTTTGGACTGAGCTTGTACTAAGTCTTCTGGTAATAAGGTGGCGTCTTGCCATTGGCGTTTCATTTCTCTCAGACTGGCACTCTGTGCGTCCGTCAAGGTCTCTTGTTGTGCTGATTCAAACCAGTCCGCTAATTGCGGCTGAGTCGACAAACGATGTACGTGCACCGACAGTTCCGCCATGGCATTGGATCGTGCGTCATTGCCACCTACGGGCATATTGGCCGCCGCGTCCCAGCCCAACATGGCTTGTGCATGGTTAAAGTGATGAATGCTTTGATAATGCGCCATGAGCTTGTCGTAGTGAGACATAATACTTTCAATTCCTGTTGTTTGACCTTTTCACTCATCTTAATACAGAGCGGAAATAGAAAACACATCACCAATGAGAAATTCAAAATGGCGAAAGCAATCCGCAAGTTTGCAAAAAGCCTTAAGCCCAGCATTTAAGCGGTAAGCAGAACCAAAGAAAATGACATAATGGCCTGAATAGCGTCGCTAGAAACCCCATAAACAAAAAAACCAAGGCCAGTATTACTCTGCCTTGGTTTGCTTTGTCATGACATGTTCTTTTTGGCCACACTTTCTGGCAATTACGGGTGACTAGTCTTTATGATTGCAGCCACACCCTGAGTGTTCGCCACTCGCGTCTTGCCAGTATTTTAGTTTACTGGTGCCGCCAATGCCTGGATTGAAGCTGTTGGTTGGGTCATTCTGTTTGTAGAAATCGCGCAAGGATTGCTTGGCAATGTATTCGTGGCCCACGTTATGCTCGGCTGGGTATTCCGCACCACGCGCATCGTAGCTGGACAAGATCTGTTGCTTCACCGCTTTGCCATCGACGCCTTTTTTCATGATGTAGTTTTGGTGCATGACGTGACAGAAGAAATGGCCGTAGTACATTTTCACGGCGATTTTATCGTCGATCTCTGGTGGTAAGACTTCAAACCAATCCTGTTCATTACGCGGAAAAGCCACGTCAATGGTCATGATGGAACCTAGGTCTTTACCATTCATAACGTGGTAACGAGTCAAGGCGCCCCCCGTCACGAAACGATGCAAAATCGCTTGATCCGCTTCTCGTTCAGTACATTCGAAGTAATCGCCTTCATTGTGTTTGAAGAACTCAGAAAGGTAGGCTTGAGCTTCGTCAACACCGTCATTGGCGGTTTCAACAATCCAGTGATGCTCATACTGTTCACGGAAATCTTCCATGCGCTTCGGCAAATGGTTAGGCCAAAGCTGACTCAGGTATTGCATGATGCGATCAGAAAATTTGTTCGGTAGGAACTTAAATTTACCAGCCCAACGATCCACTGTGCGTTTCATCGCAAACATTTTTGGGATGTACTTGGTGCCTAGCTTGTCGATCACTAAGTAGCTGTCTTTGCCGTATTTCTTACTGATGTCGTAACTGCTGCTGTGCAGGTATTCACCTGATACGGGCAGATTGGTAAAAGTCGACAACATGTCACGGCGCATTTGTTCCATCACGGCTGGATCATTGGTACCAATGTAGAACACACGGTGTTTTTCAGGAATCGGGAAGGTATCAATACGCACCGCAAACACCGCCAATTTTCCGGCACACCCTGACGACTCATACAAGCGACGCTTATCGGCATTGAAACGAGATGGGGTTTCTGCGTCCACGTCACGGATACGCTCATGGTATTCATTGTCCGAAGCACGTTTATCAGGGAACTGCACGTCTGTTTCTTGGTACGTCTTGTTCTCAAGGTTCGACAAAATCTCTTCTGGGTCAGAACCTAACTCAATCCCTAGATTGTTTACCAGCTGTAATTCACCTTCGTCAGTCACTTGAGCGAATAACGACAGTTCGGTGTAGGCTGGGCCACGCTGGACCAAAGCACCGCCTGAGTTATTACAAATGCCACCCACAATAGACGCGCCAATACAGGAGGAACCAATCACAGAATGAGGTTCTCGACCGTAAGGTTTTAAGGTGTCTTCCAAACCAAACAAGGTACTGCCGGCAAAGCCGATGATTTGTTTACCTTGATCAATAAGATGTATATCGTCAATGCGCATGGTACTAATGATCACGATAGGACGATCATATTCTGTCCCATTGGGCGTTGAACCACCCGTTAATCCCGTGTTAGCCGCTTGCATGATGACAATCACATCGGCTTTCACACAGGCTTGAAGTACTTTCCAAATTTCCACCAAACTAGCAGGTCGAACCACAGCGTAAGCTTTGCCACTACCAAGACGAAAACCCTGACAATAGGGTTGCTTTTTATCGTCATCCGTTAGGGTATGTTGACTTCCTACTATGGCCTTTAATTCAGTAGCCAAATCTACACTAAAATTCGATTCTGTCATGTCAAGTACTTCGCAACGAGTTGAAAGAGGTGAGCTAGTATACTCGACTCAACCCAAGTGAAAAACATCAAGCAAGGGATTTATTGACAGGGCACATTTAGATTGTGTCGTTTCCACTCTATTGGGCAAGGTTTTAGAGGATTTTCGGCCTTAAACGTTATTCGAATTTTCTTATGCGAAATCCGTCTTGGGTTTTCACGCAAATCCAGCCACTACGGTTTGTATTTACCAAAACAAACTTTTAGTATGCTGGCATTCATTATGGAGCATAGTTGTGATTGATTTAGACAAAGCCAATGCCGAACTAGACGGCGCAAGCCCACAAGCCATCATCGAATGGGCCATCAAACACGCCAAAAAGCCTATTGTGACGACCAACTTTGGCCCTCATGAAGCGGTGATTCTACACATGGCAACCCAAGTAAAAGCTGACCTTCCGGTGATCTGGATCGACTCAGGTTACAATGTTCGTGATACCTACAAGGTCGCGGAAGACATCATCAGCGCACTGAATTTGAACCTAGAAGTGTACACGCCAAAAGTCAGTGCGGCGCGCCGTGACGCGGCTTTGGGAGGCATTCCAGGTGTCGATGATGAGGCTCATGTTGAGTTTACTGAGCAATTCAAGCTGGAGCCATTCCGTCGCGCGATGGCAGAGCAAGCGCCGGATATCTGGCTAACCGCCGTTCGTAGCGAGCAAACCGAGTTCCGTAAAGACATGAAAGTGGTGGAAATGGGACCCAATGGCGTCATCAAGGTGGCACCCGTACTGCATTGGAAAGAGGCGGATATGTTGGAATATTTAGCCGCTAACACCTTGCCCACACCAGATCATTACTTCGACCCAACCAAAGCAGAAGCGGGTCGTGAGTGTGGATTGCATACCAAGCTGTAATTGTCTTTATAAAAGCAAAATGACAAGTCTCAGTGGGAGACTTGCCATTTTTTTGGCTGCTTAGTTTGCTCACATTTTAAGTGACGCCACTAGAGACATCAGCCTCCCAAGACAACAGTGCGCTTGTCATTTAAAAACACCCGCTTCTCAACGTGGTATTTGACCGCATGAAACAGCGTCACCCTTTCTATGTCTTGCCCTTTGGCAATCAAATCTTCTGGATAGTGCGCATGGTTAACCGTTTGAATGCCTTGAGAAATGATTGGCCCTTCGTCCAAGTCATTATTCACATAATGGGCGGTCGCCCCGACCATTTTCACGCCCTTTTCCCATGCTTGATGATAAGGTCGAGCGCCTTTAAAGCCCGGCAATAATGAGTGGTGAATGTTGATCGCTCGACCATCCAAATATTCACACATACTGGGCGATAACACTTGCATGTAACGTGCTAATACCACCAGCTCGGTATCGTATGCTTCCACTAATTCTCGTACTTTGGCTTCTTGCTCTAATTTGGTTTCATGACTGATCGGTAAATGATAATAAGGAATGCCATGCCATTTCGCCAAGTCTTCTAGATCAGGGTGATTGGAAATAATCACCTTCACATCAATGTTCAGTTGTCCGGTCCGGAATCGATACAATAAGTCATTCAAACAGTGGTCATACTTGGAGACCATAATCGCCACGTTGGTTTTATGGTTGGGAGCCGTTAACGCCCATTCCATCTGAAATTCCTCTGCACGTGTCGAAAATTCATCGGCAAACGCTTGTTCACTGAAAGCGTCCTCCGTCTTAGGCAAAAATTCAATGCGAATAAAAAATCGACCCGATTCCCTATCATCAAAGGAATGTATTTCATCAATGTAATTACCGGCTTGAGCCATATAGCGTGTCACGACATCAACTGTCCCTAAAATGCTCGGACAACTGGCCGTAAAAATCCAAGGTGCGACTTTTGTTTTCATACCAATATCTCTTTATGGGAATATCAAAAACGATTGGCTACTCAGAGGGCAGTCCGAGTAGCCGACCGGAACACCTTTAGGTGTTTTGAGGGGTTAACATGGTTATTAGACTTTGACTGTCAAGCCATACTCTTGACTGGCATCTTGTAACCAGAGCCAGAGGTAGTCGGCAAAGCTGCGTCTAACCAAGAGTTCGTAAGTCTGTTCTTCGGTCCGACAAATGGTCGCGCCAGTTTTGGCAAAAATAGTCGAGACCACCTTTCCAACAGGGAATTCGCTGTCATAGAAATCAATCGGCGTGGATTTTTTCAACACTTCCACGACCTTCTCGCCAGACAATTCGAATACCGTATAGCCACCACTCACATTGACCAAAGAGTAATGACCATCCAGCTCGGCGAAAATACGCTTCTCCAACTCAAAGGCTTGACCTTGGGGAAGGTAAATCGTCCATTCATCGGGTGACATCCAGCGCACAGAAACACGCTCATCACCTTGACCTTGTGTGATTGAGGTTAAAGGAGAGGTCGGTAATGCCAGTCCAAGAATCGACTCAAGGCATTGCTTTTGCTCTTCGCTCGGTGAGCAACGCAAGGTCAGTAAACCCAGCGACAGCTCCCGAAACACCACACCACCGCCTTGTAACCCTTGCTCTGCAATCTGATCCAAATCCGCATGATTCAATGGACTTTCATATGGCACATCAACCGCAGGCAATTGATCCATCACCAACTTCATTGGCGTTGCTTCATTGGTGCCTTGATTTAACTCAGACATGTTGGCGCTCCCCTTTAGGATCTAAGAAAATTGGACTGCATATCTCAGCTTCCACCACACGACCATCGACCAGTGGGTAAAACACTTTTTCTCCCATTTTGTCATGGCCGCCTTTTACAAAGCCCATGGCCACGGATCGACCTAAGCACGCACTCCAGTAGCTCGACGATACGTGACCAACCATTGGCATCGGAATCGGCGCTTGCGGATCAAATACCCCTTGTGCGCCTTCTGGCAAGACCACATTAGGATCAATGGTTTTTAATCCGACAAGCTGCTTACGGTCTGCACGAACACAATCTTCTCGTTGCATACCTCGCTTCCCTATAAAGCTAAACGGCTTCTTCATAGCAACCGCCCAAGGCATGCCTAAGTCAAATGGGTGCACCGAACCATCGGTGTCTTGACCGGCAATAATAAAGCCCTTCTCAGCACGCAAAATGTGCATGGTCTCAGTACCGTATGGCGTCAGATTAAAGGTTTCCTCATGCTCAAACAGGGCTTTCCAAACCTGCATTCCATAGTTGGCTTGCACATTAATCTCATAAGACAATTCCCCAGTAAACGAGATACGGAACACCCGTGCAGGTACGCCAGCCACAGTGATGTGTTTCCAATCCATGTAGGCAAAGCTGTCTTTTGACACGTCATCGTCAGTGAGTTTTTCCAGCAACTTGCGACTGTTGGGACCAGAAATGGTCATTGTCGACCAATGATCTGTCACCGAAGTAAAGTACACTTCCATTTCAGGCCATTCCGTCTGATGGTAGAGTTCCAACCATTCCAACACATGCGCCGCTCCCCCCGTCGTAGTGGTCATCAAGAAGTGATTTTCCCCTAGGCAAGAGGTCACGCCATCGTCGAACACCATGCCGTCTTCACCACACATCAGACCATAGCGACATTTGCCCACGGCCAACTTCGCCCAAGCATTTGAATAAACTCGCCCTAAAAATTCACGAGCATCTTTCCCTTGGATGTCAATTTTACCTAGCGTCGATGCGTCCAAAATACCAACGGACTCACGAGTGGCCAAACACTCTCGATTGAGGGCTTCTTGCATACTTTCATTGCCTTTCGGGAAGTACCAAGGACGTTTCCATTGACCCACATCTTCAAATTTGGCGCCGCGCTCTACATGCCAAGCATGCATGGCAGTAAAGCGTTTTGGATCAAATAGTTCACCGCAATCACGGCCAGCAATGGCACCAAAAGTGACGGGAGTGTAGTTAGGACGGAAAATCGTGGTACCCGTTTCAGGAATGCTTTGCTGCAAGGCTTTTGCCGCAATCGCCATACCATTGATGTTGCCAAGCTTGCCTTGATCCGTACCAAAGCCCATGGCGGTATAACGCTTCACATGTTCAATGGATTCAAACCCTTCACGACAGGCTAATTCAATGCCTGCTGCGGTGACGTCATTTTGATAATCGACAAATTGCTTAGGCGCTTTTGACGTCGGTTTAATGTGTGGAATATGGAACAGCGCCATTGGTGTGCCTTCTACCACATCTTCTGTACTTGGAACACTCACTTCAGGCTTGTCTAAACCAAGATGCACTAACGCATCATAAGCCGCTTCACGCCCCTGAGATAAGGCTTCAGCCGTTGTGAATGCGCCGTTAATTGCCCCTGCAGTAAGTTGCTTTTGCAAACTTGGTCCGGGCAAGAACCCAATCACCTCATCACTCCAAACAGGACGAGAACCGGTATGACAAGACAAGTGAATTACAGGACTCCAACCACCCGAAGTGGCGATGGTATCTGCTTTCATTTTGACAATAGAGCCAGTGACTTTATCACCAGATTCATTTAAAGGCGCAATCGACACGCCAGTCACACGCTTACTGCCATGGGCTTCAATCACACCTGAGCCAACAATGATGCTGATTCCACGTTCACGAGCGGCCTCAATCCACGCCCCTTGTGGGGTTGTACGTGAATCCACAATGGCCACCACACGACGACCAGCATCGTGCCAATCAATGGCGGCGCGGTAAGCATTGTCATTTGAAGTCATCAATACCAGCTCTTTCCCCGGCACCACACCAAAGCGATTAATATAGGTCGACACCGCACTGGCTTGCATTGAGCCTGGCAAATCATTATTACCAAACACCAATGGACGCTCATGGGCTCCCGTTGCCAATACCACCCACTTGGCTCGCACACGATGCAAACGCTGAGCCACAGCACCATTAGGAGCACGGTCAGCAAATTGATCGGTACAATGCTGTTGGATGGTTAAGAAGTTATGATCGTGATAACCGTTCACTTGAGAATTCGCAAGCATTAAAACATCGTCAAATTGAGCCAGTTCATTAACGACTTCCGCTACCCACTCAGCGGCAGGTTTACCGTCAATGCGTTCGTTACTACTCAATAAACTGCCACCAAACTCATTTTGCTCATCGGCAATGATGACCCGTATGCCAGCCCGTGCAGCCACTAAAGCCGCCATTAAGCCAGCGGGGCCTGCTCCCACGACCAACAAATCTGTGTGCTGATTCATCTTGTCGTAAATGTCGACGTCTTTTTCTTTTGAGGCTCGGCCTAGACCGGCGGCTTTACGGATATAAGACTCATAAGTCGGCCACATGGATTGCGGGAACATGAAGGTTTTATAATAGAACCCCGGAGGCATCATCTTGCCACCGATTTTCCCTACCAATCCCATCAAGTCGGTTTCCACATTTGGCCAACCATTGGTTGAAGCGGCCACTAAACCTTGATAGAGAGACTGTTGTGTTGCACGTACGTTTGGTATTTGAGTGGCTTCTGTGGCCCCCAGTTGCACCACACCATTTGGCTCTTCTGCACCGGCAGCAACCAGACCTCTAGGTCGGCTGTATTTAAAACTCCGACCGATCACATCCACACCATTTGCGATTAACGCCGAAGCCAGCGTGTCGCCTGCGTAGCCTTGATAAGACTCACCATTGAAAGTAAAGGTTAATGGCTGACCACGATCAATTCGGCCACCTTCTTGAAGACGATTTTTCTGAGACATCACCAGGCTCCTTTACTCAGCCACAACAGATGGCATTTCACCAATTTTGTAAACTTCTTTGATTTCGTATGTTTGCGTGTTTCTCGTCACATTAAAAAACTTGCGACAACCGGCTGCATGAATCCATAGCTCATGATGTATGCCGCGAGGGTTTTTACGAAAATACAAAAAATCGCCCCACTCTTCGTCACTACAAGCATCTGGGTCTAATGGGCGAGCAATGTGCGCTTCGCCTCTTGCATGAAACTCTTCTTCTTCACGATATTCACCGCAATGTGGGCAATAAATATGAAACATGATCTTTCTCTCCGTACTCGGTGTGAGCCCAATTAGTGTGCAACACCCGCCGCGCCGTGTTCATCCACCAACGCACCATTATGAAAACGAAACATAGAAAATGGCTTCGCCAGCTCATGCATTTCCCCTTTTGCCAAAGACGCGGCAAACACATGACCGGAACCTGGTGTTGCTTTAAAGCCACCCGTTCCCCAACCACAGTTGAAAAAGAGATTCTTAACAGGCGTTTCACTGATGATTGGACACGCATCGGGACAAGTATCAACAATGCCGCCCCACTGACGATTCATGCGCACACGGCTAAACACAGGAAACATTTCCACAATCGCTTGGATGGTGTGTTCGATGGTGGTGTAAGACCCTCGTTGACCATAGCCGTTGTATCCATCAATGCCGGCACCAATGACCAAATCCCCTTTATCGGATTGGCTGGCATAGCCATGTACATGGTTCGACATCACCACGGTATCCAACACAGGTTTAATGGGTTCCGACACTAGGGCCTGTAATGGGTGAGACTCTAGGGGCAACTTGAAACCCGCTTTTTTCGCCATCACACCAGAATTACCAGCCACCACACAACCGACACGATCCGCACGAATCTCACCATAACGATCGGTGCGCACACCAACGACAGTGCCATCTTCAATGATCAAGTCTTCCACTTCGGTTTGTTGGATCAAATCCACACCATGGGCATCGGCGCCTCGGGCATAGCCCCAAGCCACAGCATCATGACGAGCAACACCTGCTCTTGGCTGCCAAGAAGCTCCCATCACGGGATAACGGGCAGAGTCAGAACAATCCAGCACAGGCACGATTTCTTGCACCTGTTTGGCATCTAATACTTCACCATCAATGCCATTCAGACGGTTAGCGTTGACACGTCGCTCGATGTCACGCATGTCTTGCAAGGTATGACCTAAATTCATACACCCACGCTGAGAAAACATCACGTTGTAATTGAGCTCTTGCGACAAGCCTTCCCACAATTGCATCGCATGTTCATACAAATGTGCGGCTTCATCCCATAAGTAATTTGAGCGTACTATGGTGGTATTACGTGCCGTATTACCGCCACCTAAGAAGCCTTTTTCAATCACCGCCACATTGGTTACACCAAATTCTTTCGCTAGGTAATACGCTGTTGCCAGGCCGTGACCGCCTCCACCCACGATGATGACATCGTATTTCTTTTTCGGGGTTGGATTACGCCATACCCGCTGCCAGTTCTCATGATGAGTCAAACTGTGCTTTAACAACCCAAAGCCTGAATAATGCTGCATCAAATCAGCTCCTTACAAAGACAGCAAAACACTGTCATGGGTGGTACAAAATGATTGGTCTATCAAGGGTGTGATTGACCATAGATCAAGCGTTCGACCTGATAATAAAGTCAAAGATATGGGGTCTAATGCTCGGGAGCGTCCGCGGAATGACAAATTACGACAAAGGCAGAATGCGCAGTCAAATTCGTCTACACAGGGCAAATGATTAAGTGTCTGAGATCACACCTAATAACCAATTCGAGAATTGAGCTATTCGTGGGTCTTGCTCAACCCCATCGAGCGTGAGAAGTGCGTAGTCAACCCCCGTTGGCTTTAACCCTAGCGGTGCGATTAAGCGCTGCTTTTGTAAGTCATCTGATACTAACGGCACTGAGCCAATGACAACACCAAGGTGGTCTTGTGCAGCCTGTAAGGCATAGAAAAAGTGGTCGAAATGCTGTTCTGTATTCGGTGACATGGTTTGGTCTTTCTCAGTAGACAACCAATCATACCAAGCCTGTGGACGAGTTCGGCTGTGTAGCCAATTCGCGTTATTAAGATTCTGATTCTCTAACTGCGTCCAGTAACCATGACTGCAAACAGGCCCAGCGAATTCAGCACATAGCCTTGTCACTTGATAATCAGATTTGACCGTAAAATCCATGCGACGAATGGCCACATCACAGCCCTCCGCCAATAGATCAATTGGTCCACCCGCCATGCGTAGGTCAATGTGCAGATCTGGGCATAATGCCTTGAATTCTCCCAACCTCGGCATCAGCCATCGCATTGCCAAACTCGGCTCACACGACACCACAAGAAACGGGGAGCTCAAGTCGTGCCGATGAATTTCTTCTACGGTTCGACTCAAAGCATCCAGGCTTTGACTGGTTGTTTTTAATAGCCGCTGCCCCGCGGCCGTTAAGTAAACTCGACGATGGCGGCGTAGAAATAAATCCACGCCTATTCGCTCCTCAACCTGAGCAACCGCTCGGCTGATCGCGCCATGTGTCAGGTGCAACTCTTCCGCGGCTTTGGTAAAGCTCTGATGTTTGGCTGCGGCTTCAAATGCGGCAAGAGCATTCAAGGGAGGAAGATTTTTATTTCTGTGAATTTTACTCACAATAATCACCAAAAATTATCGATTTTATTAAGGTTTAAATAATTTAATAATTCCATTATTCACAGATAAAGGAAAGACTTCATGCCTCATTTAGACCATTTCGAACTGTATTCTGTCGCCATCATTAGCTTGTTGGCCGTTATTAGCCCAGGGCCGGACTTTGCCATGGTGTCTAAAATTTCACTCTTAAAAGGACGCCAAGCCGGTATTTTGTGCGCATTTGGCATTAGTGCTGCCATCAGTGTGCATCTCGCTTACACCTTACTAGGACTAGGCATTATCTTTGCTCAGAATGTTTGGGTGCTAAATGCATTACGATATTTCGGCGCGGCGTACCTTATCTGGCTAGGCGTGTCTGCTCTGTGGCCAGACATAAAAAGTCGTCTTTTCAAACATCGCTCGCTGCCATCACATTCTTCAAAAGCAGAGGCCATATCAAATTCGCATTCTGCTTTTTGGTCTGGATTTGCTTGTAATGCCCTCAACCCAAAAACCATGTTGTTTATCGTCTCTTTATTTAGCCAAGTAATTTCCAGTAAGACTTCTTTATTCATGGAACTGAGTTACGGTGTTTATATTGCTCTCATTCATTTCATCTGGTTTGCAATCGTGTCGACATTGCTAACCACCCCCAAGATCCAACAAAAAAGTACTTTTTTAAAAGACTGGATCGAGCGAGTGGCCGGGGTGTTATTAATGGGACTGGGAATTAAATTATTGATAAGCCATTAGCCAGATAATCGGACACAATTTGATGGCGTGTTCATGTGACAATCTGGCTCAACGAATTGATAAGAAGAAAGCGGATATAAAGGTAAGAGAAACGCAACTTACTTGGCTTTTCCTGCTGTTTGTTCAATAAGGAGCTCTCTCATTGTTCGAATAAACAGCTCTTTACTTCGCCCTCTTTTGCAAATCATAGAGAAAGGGGCTTGATAGCCAAATTCACTCGGCAACAGGGGTCTTAACTGATTCGACAACATCAAGTTCTGAGCGTAATGCTCGGGCAAATAACCAACAAATTTTCCAGAAAGAATCAGCGTCAACTGCGCTTCCATACTTTCTACTGTCGCGGTACTGTGCCCAAACCCTTTTTGACGCAAATCAGCATTGGTCCAATAGCTTCGTGTCACCAACCCACATTGAGTCACTTGCTCTTGGGTAATCTGTTTGTTTTCAAACAACGGGTTCAAGTGACTGCAATATAGCCAATGCTGTTCTCGATAGAGTTTCTCTTCGACTAGATTACTCACACTCGATGGAAAATTACCAATCGCCAAGTCTAGGTCATTGTTTAAAATGCCTTGTACTTGTTCATAAGGGCTGCGAATTTGCAGATTGATATGAACCGCAGGAAAACGCTCATTAAATAGACGAATGATGTTTGGCATTGACAAGGTATCGTCTAACACTGTGGCATCCAATACCGCGATACGAAACGTGCCTCCCAAATCCCCTTTCAATGTCTCTGCATGACGCTCTAATTCATTTATTTCACTTAATAATTTTATCGCTTGATGGAGAAACTGTTGACCTTTTTCGGTCAGTTTAAACCCAGACCGCCCTCTTTGACACAAGGTAAAGCCCACATAACTTTCCAACTCACTCATGTAGTTACTAATGGCCGAGGTGGAAAGATTGAGCGCCTGCTGTGCGCCAGAATACCCTTGGCATTTAACGACCGATACAAAGACTTCGAGTAAACGAATGTTTATGCGTTTATCTGATTTCAACATTTTTCCTTCCTAAACCGTTAAATGATACTTCAGTAATCAGTGAAGTAAGTATTTGGCATTTCCTATTTATTGGTCAAGCTTTGTTTTCTAGTATCGGATCAAGTCCTACCAATGACTCCAATCACTTAGCAATAAAGAATGAGGATATATGTCTACAGAAAAACCATTACATCAACCACAGAGTGGAAACGACATGCCACGCTTTGGTGGACGAGCCACTATGATGAGATTGCCTTTTGTTGAAAACCTAGAGGAATTGGATGTGGCGTTCGTTGGTATCCCTTTGGACGTAGGCACTTCCCAAAGAGCTGGGACACGCTATGGCCCTCGCCAGATTCGCGCTGAATCCGTGATGATTCGACCTTATAATATGGCCACAGGCGCTGCACCATTTGATTCACTATCTGTGGCAGACATTGGTGACGTGCCCATTAATACTTACAACCTATTAAAATCAGTCGATATTATTGAGAAATATTACGACAAGCTGAATGCTTACCCTCTTATTCCACTGACGCTGGGTGGCGATCACACTCTAACCTTACCTATCTTGCGTGCCATCGCAAAAAAACATGGTCCCGTTGGTTTGATCCATGTTGATGCTCACACTGATACAAATGATCACATGTTTGGCGAAAAAATCGCACACGGCACAACTTTTCGCCGTGCTGTCGAAGAAGGCTTGTTAGACTGTGAGCGTGTTGTGCAAATAGGCCAACGTGCTCAAGGCTATTCCTCTGAAGACTTTAAATGGGGCGAAGACCAAGGCTTTCAGCTGATTACAGCAGAGCAATGTTGGTACAAATCTTTGGAATCTCTTATGGCAGAAATCCGTCATAAGATGGGTGATAAGCCCGTTTACATATCATTTGACATAGATGGCATTGATCCTGCTTGGGCCCCTGGTACGGGCACACCAGAAGTCGGTGGTTTGACCTCATCTCAAGGATTAGAAATTATACGAGGCTGTCGAGGTTTAAATGTGATTGGTGGTGATCTCGTAGAAGTGTCACCGCCTTATGATGTAAGTGGCAACACATCGCAATTAGCTGCCAATTACCTGTATGAAATGCTGTGTATTTTACCTAAGGTAAACTACCGATAGCAGTTGAATTCAGGCTGAATTTTTTACTTAATACTACGGATCAAAAGAGAGTCATAACATGCAATTAGCGCTTTTTCGTACTCTTTGGGGTGTCACTCAACCATTGGATCAGATCGCCCCTAAGTTGAAAGACGTTGGCTTTCAAGGTGTCGAGGCTCGCATTCCATTGACGCAGGAAGCAAGAACACAATTCAAACAAGGTCTAACGCAGAACGAGCTAGATTACATCGCTATTTTGTTTACCGGTGGTGATGTCATACCAGATCAGTCAGAAACACCAGAACAACATTTGGCTCGAATGGCAACGCAGATCGAGTTTGCCATTGAATTGGATGCCAAATTCATCAACGTATTACCCGGAAATGATCGTTGGTCCTTGTCGGAAAAAGTGGATTTCTTTGGTCAGGCGCAAGCCTTATCGGATAAAGCAGGCATAGTCTGTAGTTTTGAAACACACAGAGGAACCTCGCTTTACAGCCCATGGCTGACGCTGGATTTGATTCGCCAGTTACCCGATCTGAAATTCACCATGGACATCAGCCATTGGGTACTCGTGTGCGAACGTTTGTTGAATCAACCTGAAGATGACTTATCAGAGTTTCTTAAGCGGGTATTCCACATTCAAGCCCGAGTGGGGTATGACCAAGGCGCTCAAGTGCCCCATCCTGAAGCGCCAGAGTATCAAACGGCACTTCGTTTCCATCAATCAATGTGGCAATCCGTATGGCAACACCACTTGAAAGAAGGTCGTACTACGACCACCATGACGACAGAATTTGGGCCCGATGGTTATCTTCACCATTTGCCTTTTACCAATGTTCCTGTTGCAGATTTGTGGTCTTTAAATGATTGGATTGCCATCGAAGAACAGAAACATTTTAACGAGTTTATTACAACATCCAAATAATGACCTATGGGCAAATAGGTCTGGTATTGAAAGCGGAGAGAAAACCATGAAGGCGAAACAACAAGCATTTACCCGCATTCCTGTAGTGAATGTTGCTGGGTTATTCAGCGAATCTCTAGCTGACCGTCAAGCGGTTGCTGACGAAATGGGCAAAGCCGCTCGCGAAGTCGGCTTTTTATACGTCACAGGGCATGGTATTCCGGCTCAGAAAATCAAGGGACTGCGCCAAGCGGCAAAGGCATTCTTTGCTCAATCTAAAGAAGAAAAAATGGCCTACTACATTGGCTCTTCTGCCACCCATAAAGGCTTTGTACCAGAAGGCGAAGAAATATACGGCACAGGTAAACCTGACAAAAAAGAAGCGTTTGACATTGGCTTTCCAGCCCCTGAAGATCACCCCTATGTGGTTAATAAAACTCCTCTTATTGGTGAGAACGATTGGCCAACGTTAGAGGGTTTCAAAGATCCCGCATTAGATTATTACGAAACGGTATTTGCACTGGGTCGAACTCTCTTTTCTGGATTTGCACTGGCACTGTCCCTGGAAGAGAACTATTTCGATGCCATGGTCAGCTGTCCACCAGCCAAGTTACGTCTTATTCATTACCCATATGATGCTCAAGCGGAAGATCGTCCAGGTATCGGCGCGCACACAGATTATGAGTGCTTTACTATGCTGCTCTCAGATCAACCTGGTTTGGAAGTCATGAATGAAGATGGTGTATGGATAGACGCTCCCCCATTAAAAGACGGTGATGAAGAAGCCCTGATCATTAATATCGGTGATATGCTTGAAGTTCTAACAGCAGGCCAATTTGTCGCAACGTCTCACCGTGTTCGTAAAGTGGAACAAGAGCGTTATTCTTTCCCGCTGTTTTTCGCCTGTGATTACCACACATTAATCCGTCCTTTGCCACAGTTTGATAATGGTTCACAAGAATACAAAGAACTGAGCATTGGCGAGCATATGTACAGCCAAGCCCTACAGACTTATCACTATTTACGCGAAAAAGTTGCCAAAGGCGAGCTGTCATTACCTGAGCGAGCAACCGGAGTGGCCACCTTTGGTCACCTCAAAAATAACAATAACTAACCATAAAAATCGAAAAAGTGTCATTACAAAATTGACTGAAAACACAAAAGTGAACGAACTATCCTAGAGGAACTGACTTATGAAAAAAATCACAAGCAAACTGATGAGCACTGTCTGCCTATTAACCGCGGGTGTGCTGAGCCAAACAGCCTTTGCCGCGACCACGCTAACAGAAGGTGAGTTGGTCATTGGTATGGAAATTACATACCCACCGTTTGAATCTTATGACGGTGACAAAGTCGTAGGCTTTGACCCTGAATTAACCGCCCTGCTGTCTAAAAAAATGAATGTTACGCCAAGCTTTAGTGATAATAAATTCACTGGATTGATTTTGGGCCTAAGTGCGAATAAATTCGACGCGGTTATTTCTGGCATGTATGTCAAAGAGGAGCGTTTGAAAAAAGCCGATGCTGTGCCTTACGCACGAACAGGTGCCGCGATCATGGTGCCAAAAGGCAGCGCCATTCAACCTAGAACGGATAAAGACTTATGTGGCGTCAAAGTTGGCCTTCAACAAGGTACCTCTTGGGTAAAAGCCTTTAAAGAATTATCGGATACATACTGTGTTCCGAATGGTATGAAGCCAGTATTCGTACAAGAATTCCCATCAGCACCAGAAGCAACTCAAGCCATGCTGTCTCGCAACATTGATGCACAAGTCGAAATCGCTGGTGCTGCAAATATGTTTGTGAAACGCACAAAAGGTCGTATTCAAATTAGCTCTGATGATTTGATTTACCCAAGTACTTTGGGAATTTACGTCAAAAAAGGCAACCACAAGTTAAAAGCCGCTTTTGAAAAAGCCATGGCTGAAATTAAAGCAGACGGTTCTTATGCCAAGCTACTTGAAAAGTACGAACTTTCTCCAGTGAAATAAGTATCAAGACCTCTTAGTCAGAAGTTGCGACAACTTAATTTAAGGAAGGTACGAACAAGTTCACTAGGGTCAGCGTGGGAATAACGCTCTTTTATTCGAGGCAAGTTTCGCCGTCCAATATCAGTATATTGGCAACAAGCTTAACAAAGAATAAAGAGAGCTTAGCACACGCCCTCCGGGTCTTTCAGAAGACTTATTCGCACCTTCCTTAATCATTTAACTCAATTACCACATTGAAAACGGTAATACATAAACGGCCTATATGGGGCAAGGGGCAGAACAGCTGCCTCCTATAGGCCAAATTAATCCATTGGAGATCTCATGAGTCTAGATTGGGAATACTTTTTCTCACTGTTTACGATGTCGGCGTTTTACAGTGCCTGCGTCACGGTCATCATACTGAGTACGCTTGGTTGGTTTTTAGGTCTGGTTTTAGGCTTTGTCGTAGCCTGTGCAAAAATGTCGTCCTCCCGCTGGTTAAACCTTCCTGCAGGTGTCTTTATATGGTTTTTCCGCAGTGTGCCGCTCTTAGTCGTATTGGTATTTGTCTACAATATGCCACAACTTTTTCCCTCAACCGGTCCTTTTTTAGGTGTACCTTTTATTGCCGGTTTGGTCAGTTTGGTCATCACAGAAGCCGCTTATATTGCCGAAATTCATCGCAGTGGTTTGCTGTCTGTTAATAAAGGCCAGCACGAAGCAGGGCATGCTTTAAACATTAGTTTTCTAGGCATTCAGCGCTTAATCGTTATTCCCCAAGCACTGCGTATTTCCATGCCAGCCTTGACCAATGAATACGTTACTGCAATCAAATTAAGCTCTTTAGTCTCCGCGATTTCATTACCAGAGTTACTACAAACAGGACAGCGTCTGTACTCGCAAAACTTTCTTGTGATGGAAACCCTGTTAGCCGTGGCCGTTTACTACGTCGCCATTGTCACCATCTTTGGTTCGATTCTTCAATTCATTGAACGAAAAATGGATGTGCCTTCCCGTAAACCTGCTACCTTATCTGACGCAGAATGTGATGCACTTCGCCAACAAGCCGTGGCGATGCCAATCAGAAAAACCACCAGCCTAACAGGCCTTCCACCAGCCTTGCAGCTTAAAAAACTGGTGAAACGATTTGGCGACCATGTCGTTCTGAAACAAATTGATATGAAGGTCGCCATCGGTGAAGTAATCAGTATTATTGGGCCATCCGGTTCAGGCAAAACCACCTTAATTCGTACCATTAATATGCTGGAAAAGCTAAATGATGGTGAAGTGGTTCTGTTTGGTGAGGACTTTATTCAAGGTCATGAAAAACCCAATATGAAAAAGGTACGTAGCGGAATGCAGCGTATTGGCATGGTATTTCAAAGCTTTAATCTTTTTCCACACAAAACAGCGCTGGAAAATATCATGATGGCTGCTCGCTATCATGGTACAACCAAAGAGAAAGAGGTCTGTCGTAAACAAGCTCTGTTCTTATTAAATCGTGTGGGCTTATTAGCGCATGCAAACAAGTACCCTCATCAACTTTCTGGAGGTCAACAACAAAGGGTTGCCATTGCAAGAACACTGGCTCTTTCACCAGACATCATTTTATTTGATGAACCTACGTCAGCCCTCGACCCAGAAATGGTTGGAGAAGTGTTAAAAGTTATTCAAGATCTTGCTAAAGAAGGCATGACTCTCATCATTGTGACTCATGAAATGGACTTCGCTCTGTCTGTTTCTGACCGTATTGTGATGATGGAACATGGCGTAATTCAAGTCGATACCAGTCCAAGTGATATAGAGCATGCGGATGAGAGTACCCCAGAATTATTGCGTATGAAACGTTTTATGGGAATGGAAAATGAGGAAAGCAAACATGTCTAAAACAGAGGCTCAGTTACGTCAAGATCTTGCCGCAGCTTATCGTTTGGCCTCAATGCTCGGGTGGGAGGATACCATTTACACGCATTTCTCAGTGCGTCTTCCCGGCGACGGTGAACCAAAATTTCTCATTAATCCTTTTGGTTTTATGTTCGATGAAATCTGCGCAAGCGATCTGATTATTGTGGACATGCACGGTCATATTATCGACGGCAATGCTGACTATAATCCGGCGGGATTTACGATACACAGCGCAGTCCACATGGCCCGTGAAGACGCTCATTGCGTTATTCACACCCATACTCTAGCTGGCATGGCCGTGGCAGCTTGCAATAAAGGCTTGTTGAATTTAAATCAAATCAGCGCGGAATTTCATCAACGATTGGGGTACCACGAATACGAAGGTGTCGCTTTTAACTTGGAAGAACGCGAACGAATTCAAGCTTCGTTAGGTCAAAACATCGCGTTAATACTGCGTAACCATGGTTTGCTCAGTGTCGGAACCAGTGTCGCGGATGCCTTCCAAGTGATGTATTACTTAAACCGCGCATGTGAAATTCAGTTGGCCGCAGCACAGATGGCAAGCTTATCGCCTGTAGACACGATTCCTGATCACCTTGCGTCTTACGTGTCAGAGCAATTCAAAAAGGTTGAACATGAGCGTCATGCTGTCTGGCAAGCTTGGTTACGTAAACTGGATCGCATCGATTCGTCTTATAAGGACTAATGTGTGAAAACACTTATTCTACTTATTTCAAACGATGACGAATTCAATCAAGGTCTTATCCACTATGCCCAGCAGCATAGGCAAGATACTGAGTGGATTTTACCCAATGACCAACAAGCCGCCTCCGCCGAGGTGGCGGCTTGTTGGTTTCCAGATAACAACACGCTCTCTCAATTTCCGAATTTAAAATGCCTATTAGCCGTTTCTGCCGGCGTGGATCACTTAGGCAGTGCCCTATTAACATCCGGCTTACCCATTTGCCGTATTGTGAACGAAGAACAACAAAGAGGGATGTTTGAATTCGTTCTCTGGGGCGTACTCAATGCACATCGACACTTTGATCGCGCCCACATGAATCACGCCGAGTGCCATTGGCAACGCTACCCACAACAAGCCGCGCCAGCAATACGGGTGAGCATTTTAGGATTGGGGGTGTTGGGAAAGTACGTCGCTCAGTCTTTGGCTGAAATGGGGTATTCCGTCTCAGGTTGGTCAAGGTCGCTAAAAGACATAGACAATGTTACTTGTTTCGCGGGGAATGCATCGTTACCCAGCATGCTGAAAGATACGGATATATTGGTAAATCTATTGCCCTTAAGCCCTGCAACCACTCATATTTTGAACAAAAAGCTATTTGATAGCTTACCTCACAACGCGTACATCATTAATTGTGGCCGAGGTGGGCACGTCAACGAAGCGGAGTTAATCCAAGCGGTCACTCAAGGTCATTTACGAGGCGCATTATTAGATGTGTTTGAGGAAGAGCCTCTCAGTGCATCAAACCCACTTTGGCACACAAAAGGCATACTTATTACGCCTCACATGGCCTCAGAGGCCTCTCTTTCCTCCATCGTCGAGCAAACCTCAGACAATGCAAAGCGATTTGAACAAAATTTCCCACTGATGAATAAAATCAATTCTGAACAAGGCTATTGATGCATTCAATATAACGACAGGTATGACACTATCATGGGATCAATAATAATGGGAAAGTGCATTTTCTCATTATTATGTTTGGAAGACTGGATTCGTTTTAAACACTTTAGCTCAGATAACACCAATCCATGTCATGCATTGGTGCATCTATTGTGAAACATCAATATAAAACATCAGCAATACACTCCCACATATTGAATTCCTGACAAAGGGTTTTGACATTATTTAATTTTAAAACCCTTTATTAAACATACGTCTATATTATTGAACGGCTAAATCATTTTTCAAAACCTGTCTCTTTATTTTTATTTGGCACTCCTTTTGCAGATTTAGTATCACTAGGTTACAGAATACTCTGTACCTGCTCTATTGTTGACCAACGACGGTTAACACCTCTAATGGCAACGTCGCCTGCTACTGTTCGATCGGTAGCACCCAATCAGGTTCTTTTTATAAGAAATCTGTTAAGGGTTGGCGTGCCTTCTTCCTTATCAATTTCTTCTTCAAACCCTGATTTTATGGGGCGGCTTTGTGTCGCGCGACGGTCAGTTCAGCTGACCTGTGCACAGCAAGCAGAGGCATATTCTATAAACGAATCAGGCTGACTTTAGCCTCAATCATGCCCTCTTTAGTAAGAGGCTGAAAAACAGAGAAAAGGAAAGCAGATGAAAAAAATTGATGTCACAGAAGCGATTTTCGCTAGCAAACACGCCCAAGGCTTAACCTGGGAAGCCATTGCCGATGCGGTCGGCATGAGCGATGTCTGGACCACATCCGCTTGTTTAGGCATGAACAGTTGCCCAGAAGACGTCGCCGAGAAGTTGGTGAGTTTTTTGAATCTACCTGAAGGCGCTAAATCGGTATTAATGGAATACCCGACGAAAACTTGGCAAGAAACCATTCCCCAAGACCCCCTTATTTACCGTCTTTACGAAATTGTCGGCGTGTATGGCCCGACATTAAAAGAAGTCATTCAGGAAAAATTTGGCGATGGCATTATGAGCGCGATTGATTTCTCGATGAAAGTCGAAAAAGAAGAAAATCCGAAAGGGGATCGTGTGATTCTGACATTAAACGGAAAATTCTTACCTTATGCGTCTTGGTGAGTAACACCAGATCAAACACATAGGGTTGATTCAAAGCATTACAACAGAAATTCCTAAAAAAGAGAGGCTAATCATGGCGTATATAGAACCAAGTGAATTTGTAACCAAGATGGTTGATGCAGGCGAACAAAAAGCCTACATGTCGACCAAAGATACTTTAGTTCGTGCTTTTATGGCTGGGGCCATTTTAGGACTCGCCGCGGTATTTGCTATTACCGTTGCCACCAAAACCGGCAACCCATTGCTTGGGGCTTTGCTATTTCCAGTTGGCTTTATCATGTTGTACTTGATGAAGTTCGACTTGTTGACTGGGGTGTTTACTCTGGTTCCCTTAGCCATGTTTGATAAACGCCCTGGAGTGACACCTGCTGCGGTATTACGAAATTGGGGACTGGTGTTCATTGGTAACTTTGCTGGGGCCTTAACCACCGCCTTCATGATGTCGTTTATTTTAACCTATGGTTATGCAACCGACGGTGGGGCCATTGCAGCCAAAGTGAGTACCATAGGGGAATCTCGTACACTAGGTTATCAGTCTCACGGCGCATCCGGTTGGTTTACGATTTTCATCCGTGGCATGTTATGTAACTGGATGGTGTCTATGGGCGTTGTGGGTGCCATGATATCAACCTCAGCCGGTGCCAAAATGGCTGCCATGTGGATGCCTGTGATGCTGTTTTTTTACATGGGCTTCGAGCACTCTATCGTCAACATGTTTCTCTTCCCATTTTCAATGATCATGGGTGGTGAGTTCACCTTCATGGATTATCTAGTTTGGAATGAAATTCCCACTGTACTAGGGAATTTGGCTGGTGGTCTTTTATTAGTCGGATTACCTTTGTATATTACTCATGTAAGGACATCAGCCTCACGTAAACTGGCTTAATCTTTCTGGAATCGACCTACTCCAAAGACACAACGTCTTTGGAGTATCAGGTTTCTTTACCTGTTTATAAACGGATGTAAGGAGAAAGGTATGAAACCACTAGCAGTAAGTATAGGAAGTGCGACTTGCGCAGGCATGAAAGCCACTAATCAAGATGCGCTTGATCATTGGATACCGCAAAACCCAAGACTCCAAAGCAAAGGGGTTACTCTGGCCATTGCCGATGGCATTAGCAGCAGCCAAGTAAGTCAAATCGCCAGCGAAACGGCGATCACTCAATTCTTAGAAGATTATTACCGAACATCCGACACTTGGTCGGTGAAAATGTCGGCCGAAAACGTGATCAAATCCATCAATGCTAATTTATACTCACAAAGTCAAAGTGGGCCAGACCGTTTTAATAAAGACAAAGGCTATGTGTGTACCTTTAGTGCCATTATTTTACGTTCTAATAGTGCCCACCTCTTTCATCTAGGTGATAGCCGAATTTACCAATTAAGAGGCGCCAACCTTCAACAACTAACGAAAGATCACCGTCATGTGGTGTCTTCCAAGGAAAGCTATCTCTCTCGTGCGTTGGGTATAAACCCCATTTTAGAGCTGGATTATCAAGCTCAGCCTATCGCCATAGGTGATGTCTTTATTTTGGCGACGGATGGTGTCTATGAACACATCGAAGCAGATCAGTTCAATCAGATCATTACGTCGGCGGACAACTTGGACCGTGCCGCCAAACAATTGATTCATCACGCGTTAAAAAATGGCAGTCAGGATAATCTAAGTATTCAGATAGTTCGCATTGATCAAATTCCCAGCCACCAGGCAGACGAAAACGAACTCAGCATCCGAGAACGTCCCTTTCCTCCCCCATTAAGAGAAAGAATGTTGTTTGATGGCTATGAAATTTTTCGTCCCATTCAAATCAGCAGTCGCAGTCATGTCTTTTTAGCCTACGATCTGGAGCATCATGAAAAAGTGGTGATGAAAACGCCTTCTGTCGAATTACAAGACGACATGACATTTCGTGAAACCTTCATGCTGGAAGAATGGATTGCCAAACGCATTGATAACCCCAACGTGGCGAAAATAAAAGAAACAACAAGCGTTAGAAGCTATCTCTATCTGCTTATGGAATACATTGAAGGCAGATCACTCGAACAATGGATGAGAGACCATCCAACCCCCTCATTGGAGCAAGTCCGCCACATTATTGGACAAATTGCGAATGGGTTACAAGCCTTCCATCGTAAAGCAATGATCCATCAAGACATTCGCCCTGCTAATATCATGATTGACGATCACGATAGAGTGAAAATCATCGACTTTGGTTCCACTCAAGTCGCCGGTGTCAGTCATCTGTTAGACACAGATGTTCTCCGCGGTACACTGCGCTACTCCGCACCCGAGTACTTTCTAGGGCACTCAGGCACTGAACGCTCTGATATTTATGCTCTGGGGGTCATTGCCTATCAGATGCTATCGTCAAATCACTTCCCTTACAGCCGTAAAATCACCGAAGCCAGAAGCATAGCCGCTCAACGAAAATTAACCTATCGCAGTCTGATTACCGATCAATCAGAGGTCCCAGTTTGGATTGATGATGCTCTGCAAAAAGCCTTGCACATTGACCCTTTAAAACGTTATGACGAAGTGTCCGAATTCATTTACGACCTGCACCATCCAAATCAAGCTTTCTTAAAGCGAACACAACGCCCTATTCTACAACGGAACCCAGTCATGTTCTGGCAAAGTATGTCGTTTCTCTTGGTCATGGTGATTGTCTTTATGATATTAGAAAATCAATAATGAATTCTGCCAAACCAGCTAAGCACCTAATAAAGGAAGATGTTTCAACTGATGATATTGTAGAGCCATAGCAATACAGCTTCTCAATTCGGTTAAAGGCATAGGGGCAGATAATGGCAACTGAATCTCTCTCTTACCCACGAAGGCTAGACGATCGGCATACAATTCTTTGTACGTTTCCATCAATTGGGTTTGGCAATGAACAAACAGAGACACTTGATTTGGGTGTTTTTCCTTCCAGTCCAATCGAATCGGGCTGCCAATTTTAGAGCAATAACTGGCTTCTCCCCATTTCAATTCCTCTGTAATGACACCAAGTTTTAACTCATCTGCCATCTCAAAAATCAGCCTCCGGATCTCATACAGCCTCTGCCGGGCATCGGCTGGATAAGCGTCAAACTTGTTTTCAATGTCTGATTGCATCGAAATCTCCTGATGAATGAGGACTCATACCAAACATAGTATTGATTAATCGCCTAACTATAACACACGACATTGATGGGAATAATTCTTGATTGCGAATAATTTGTTATGTTATAACATAAATAATAAAATGCAATCAGGAGACATTTATGCGCGCTAACATTCACCCAGATTATCGAACCGTGATCTTTCACGACACCAGTGCTGACACGTATTTTTTGATCGGCTCGACCATCAGCACAAACCAAACCATCGACTGGAAAGACGGTAAAACCTATCCCTATCATTCCATCGACGTGTCGTCGGCGTCACATCCGTTTTACACAGGCCAACAACGTTCAGCTCAATTGGAAGGCCGTGTTCATAACTTTAAACGCCGCTATGGTGACCGTAAGTTGAAAGGAAACAAATAGATGCAGGTTTTATCTTCTTTAAAAAGTGCGAAGAAACGTCACCCAAATTGCCAAGTGGTTAAACGTCGCGGTCGTGTCTTTGTAATCTGCAAAGACAACCCAAGATTTAAAGCCGTGCAAGGCAAAGGTGGGAAACGTAAATAAACTAAAAATAAGCCAGTAAGAAGACTCACTGGCTTATTTTAATGATTTGGAATTAACGCCAATAAATCGGTTACGCCGGTATCCAAACCCGCTTGGCTAAGCAAGGTTGTTAGCTGTCCTCGGTGGTGAGTTTGATGATTAAAAAAATGCAATAACAATAAACCAAACGCTTTACTCGCTTGTTGCCCTTTCATGCTGCTGTAGGTCAGTGGACTATTTAATGCATCGTCAGCTAACTCAGCGATCAGGTTAATAATAAGTTCGTCTAACCTTTGGCGAGCTTGCTGACAGGCGTTAAGCTCAGTAAAGAGCGATTCATCCAATGCCGTTGGTTGCGGAAAAGCGTGAACGCCTTGCAGAACCTGCTTGGCCTCAGGATGGTTAGCAAAACGCTTCAACCAGATGATGTCTCCCACCAAATTGTGATTTAACGTACCTAATATTGAGGCAAAAAAAGCGCCTCTGTCCTGCTTGAGTTGTTGCTCGTTAAGCTGCGCGGCAGCATGATAAATTTGTTCATTCATCCACTGGTTATACTGCGCCAATAAAGTAAAGTGCGCTTTCATTTCCCCTCTCCTTTATCCTACTCCCCCATTAAGGCTTACAAGATGACTTGCCAGTAACCCACATCATGCCAAGCATCAAACTTCCTACCGACGTTGGCGAAATGCCCCACTTTTTCCAGGCCAAATTTTTCATGCAGGTGAACACTGGCTGGATTGGGTAAGGTAATGCAGCCAATGACGACATGTAAGTCCATCTGTTTAAGCTTGGTGAATAATGCCTCATACAGTTGTGTCCCGAGTCCTTTACCTCCTTGTGTTGACTCAAGGTAAACACTGACTTCCACCACAAATCGATAAGCAGACCTAGCCTTCCATTGCGTCGCATAGGCATACCCTAACACAATGCCATTTTCTTCCAGCACTAACCAAGGCAAAGAAATGGCGAGCACAGCTTGAATTCGTTTTGTCATATCGCTTGGTTCAATCAACACTTCTTCAAAGCTGATAACGGTATTGTCTATGTAGTGATTGTAAATCTCAGTGATGGCCTTAGCGTCGTCTAACCTAACGTCTCGTATCATGATTTTCTCCTTAAACTGACCTTAAGTGGATTACAAAACTTTCAAAACCTTTCTTTAGTTTCATTAAAGCATCCAGAACTTCCGCTCAGGAAGAAGCTTGGTAGACTGCGCCGCATTCAAAAAACAAACAAAAAATAGTGAGTCAAACATGATCATTAACGAAACCATGACGGTACGTGACCAACGTATCAGCAAAGCGATTCTAGCCATTGCAGCCATTATTATCTTCCTGGCAACCTTTGCAGGAAAGATGCCAGGAGGCATGATTGGCGCATTAGGCATTATGGTTGTTGTCGGCACCATCCTCAATTTTGTCGGCGACCGAACCCCTATTATCAATCAATTTTTTGGTGGTGGTGCCATCGTGGTCATTTTTGGCTCGGCTTATCTATTTCACCAAGGCTTCTTTCCCGCTGAGGCCAGTGAGAATGTTAAAACCTTCATGAAAAGTGGTGGTTTTCTAGCATTCTACGTGGCCAGTTTGGTCACGGGTTCCATCTTAGGAATGGACACTCAAACGCTTAAAAAAGCCGCTCTTAAATACATTCCGGTTATCCTTGGTTCAGCCTTCTTTGCTTGTGCACTAACCGGCGTGGTCGGTATGTTAGTCAGCAAAGACTTTTACGACTCCGTCATGCTGATCGCCTTGCCTATTATGGGTGGCGGCATGGGGGCTGGTGCGGTTCCACTGGTGGAAATCATGTCTGGTAAAACGGGCATGAACGCAGAAACCTTGATGTCTCAAATGGTACCAGCTCTTGCCATCGGTAACGCCATTGCCATCGTCATGGCCGGCTTATTGAACAAACTAGGTCAGATCGCACCCACTTTAACCGGTAATGGTCAGCTTATTCGTGGCCAAAAAGCCATCACTGAAGAAGAGCAACAAACCGGCTCTTTAAACGTGACAATTCTTGGTGTCGGTGCCCTATTAGCCGTGAGCATGTTCTTCGTTGGTACTGTGTTGTCTAGCTTTATCAGCATGCACACTTATGCCTTGATGATCATCTCCATTGCCTTAATTAAAGTCTCTGGCATCATGCCAACGGCGTTAGAACAAGCCGCTCATTCTTGGTACAAGTTTGTTGTTAGTAACTTAACCCCTGCATTATTAGTAGGCATTGGTGTGGCTTACACAGATCTAAATCAGATTCTAAATGCGCTGTCACCTATGTACTTCTTGCTTGTCTTGATTACCGTATTAGGCGCTATTATTGGTGCGGGTTTCATCGGCTGGTTAATGGGCTTCTATCCTATCGAAGCGGCGATCACTGGTGGTCTTTGTATGGCCAATATGGGTGGCACAGGTGATGTTGCTGTGTTGGCTGCCAGTAAGCGTATGGAGCTGATGCCATTTGCTCAGATTTCATCTCGTATTGGTGGTGCTTTCATGTTGATCTTAGCCACCTTGGTTGTGCAAGCCATCGCATAATCTCTTATTGCATCACCCTCAATCAGAAGAGAGATTCCAGCCTCTCTTCTGATTTCCTCATGACTGATCCTAACCCTGCTTTAGCCCCTGTTGCGCATGCTGTATACTTCCGCTTTTACCTCTATGAAGCGTATTTCAACTATGACACTCAAGTCCTATCTGGCATTAATCACGGTGACCACAATCACACTTATTGTGATCGCTGCGACGTTAGTCTTTGGTTATGTGTTGCGCAGTGCTTATCTAGACAACATTAGTCAAAGAGGATTAGAGTTAGCTCGAGTGATGGCTCATGACGACAAGGTCATCGAGGCTTTACACATCAGCAATCAAGGTCAAGCCATTTCATTAGAAAGCTACATTGAGAGTAAACGACAACAAACCGACGCTTCTTTTATTGTTGTGGTCAATAAAGCCGCGTTGCGTTTGAGCCACCCGATTCCTGAACGGGTTGGTAAACCCTTTATCGGCGATGACATCTACCCCGCTTTACAACATGGCAAAAGTTACACCAATGTGGCCAAAGGTTCATTAGGCGAAGCCATTCGGAACTTTACGCCTGTGATGAAAAATCAAGATATCATCGGTGCGGTGAGCGTTGGTTATCTTTCAAAAACCACCAGCGAACTCATCTACCAACACCTGAAAGAAGCCGCTTGGTTAGTGGTATTTCTTTATGTATTAGGAGTCGTCATCGCTGTCATCTTCATTGCCAAATTAAAACGAACTTTCTTATCATTAGAACCTGAGGAAATCGTTCAAAAATTTAAAGAGCAAGAGCTGATTCTCGACAGCATTCGGGATGGCATCATTGCCGTGGACCATGAGCAAAATGTGACCGCCATTAATAGTACCGCCATCGAATGGCTAACCATGAAGGTGCTCTCCGCCACGGACGTCATTAACAAACCACTCAATGAGCAATCACAAAGCTTGTCGCACTTTGTATTGGAAGCCCAAGGTCAAATTACACAGAGACGCTTTAGTCTGGGCAGATTAGAATTTGTGGCCACACTCTATCCCCTACTGAGTAAAAAAGGGCATTTTGGCTACGTCATTGTGTTTTACCCAGAACACGATGAAAAATCCCTTGAGCAAGAACTGACCAGCACTCAAAACTACGCCGACTTACTGAAGGCCAAAACTCATGAATACGCCAACCATTTGAATGTACTGTCTGGCATGCTTCAGGCTGAACGCTACGATGATGCAATTGACTACTTACAACAAGAAAGCGACGGCGATCAGGCAATGTTGAGACAAATCATCAAAACCATTGAGAACAGTGCCGTGGCAGGATTGATCTTCGCGAAGCACAATAAAGCCAAAGATTTACAACTCGAATTGCTAATCGACAGTGATTGCCAATTAGCGCAATATTCCCCCCAGGCTAATGAAGCTCTGGTCACATTGGTAGGCAATTTATTAGACAATGCCTTTCTTGCCGCTTGGCACCATCGCCAATACAGATCACCCAGCGTCAAACTCTACATCAGTGACCGTAATGCCCACATTATGTTAGAAGTCGAAGACACTGGTGCAGGTGTTGAAGCCGAACTGGAAAATCGAATATTAGACTTTGGCGTTAGCAGCAAGCACAATACAGAACAAAGTGGCATCGGCTTATATTTAGTTAAGAAAATCGTGGACCAATATCAAGGCAGCTTGGACTGGGAACGAAGTGAAGAAGACACCACGGTATTTAGTATCTATTTGGAAAAACAGGCGTTAAAAAGATGACTAGCATCCCCGTAATGATAGTAGAAGATGACCTACGCGCTAGCTATGTTCTAGAAAACACCATTAATCAGCACACAGCTTTCAGTGTCGTTGCGGCCTGTGAAAACCTCGCAGAGGCGCAATTAAAAGCCGATGCATTTGAGCCTGAACTGATCATGGTTGACATCAGTTTACCGGATGGCAATGGACTGCAATTGATTCAGGGTCTTAAAACCCGACACCCTCATGCAAGCTTCATTATGACCACGGCGGAACGTGAAACCAAAACCATCGAACAAGCTATTCAACTCGGCGTCATGGACTATCTCGTAAAACCCATTCGCATGTCACGTGTTCAGCAGGCGTTAAACGATTATCTAGATTTCAAACAACGCCTCACCAAGCAAGAGAAAATCGACCAACAAGACATAGATGCCCTGTTTCGTAAACAATCTGCGACGGACAATAGTAGCCGCAAAACCCCTAAAGGCATTGATGAAAATACTTTAGAGACGCTTACCGAGCACCTAAAACACATTGATAACACGCCTTTCACTGCCGATGATATTGGCGAGGCTGTCAGCCTAAGTCGCATCACAGCTCGTCGTTATTTGGAATATTTAGAAGCCCAAGGTCAGGTCACTATGACGCTCGATTACAAAACCGGCGGCCGTCCAAAGCAGCGTTATAGTAAGGTTCTCTGATCCCACTCGCCGATCATCCCCCTCTGCGCTTTCCTTAATGCGCAAACCCACCAAAACCATCTAATATGTAATAGTGGCTCAGGTCGTTTAGGCTTGAGTCACACTAAACACACTAATAAGAACCAACTGGCAGGCATAAAATAGGAGAAGACCATGTCATACGTTGATGGCTTTGTTGCCGCTGTACCCACCGCACTAAAAGAAGAATATCTGGCGCATGCCATGTTGTCGGCAGACATTTTTAAAGATTATGGCGCGCTGAAACTGGTTGAGAATTGGGGGGATGAAATTCCCGACGGTGAGGTCACCTCGTTTACCTCCGCTGTAAAAGCCAAGGAAAATGAGACCATTGTCTTTTCTTGGGTAGTTTGGCCATCAAGAGAAGTGCGAAATACAGCTTGGGAAGCCATGATGGAAGACCCCAGAATGTCACCAGAAGCCAATCCAATGCCATTTGACGGCAAACGGCTCATCTACGGCGGTTTCAATACCATTTTGGATGTATGATTTCTGTCACTAGCAGACACCAACACACTTGGCTTTATTGGTTGGCTTGATTAAGATAGCAAGCATGATGAAACACTTGCCCTGTATTCAACCCCTTATCATGCGATTCAAATCGCTCTTCAAATCGAGAAGCCAACCCATTAAAGTCATTTTTATTGGCATAGACTATCTGTGCTTTTCCCTATCAAAAGCCTTGCTAGATAATAATCATCGCCATTCGAAACCAATTAAAATCATTGCATTCATTGACGATGAGCCGTGGAATAATCGCACTCAAGTTCATCAAGCAACGGTATATTCCCCTAGTGAGATAGCGGCACTGGTGTTAAAACATCAAGTGGATTTGGTCATTCAAATAGAGGGAGAGTCACTCACCATTGCTGACAATATATGGCAAGGCATTTACAAAACAGGCGTCGAAATTCTGACCTTGTCGCCAGATCAAGACCTCAATCAGCAGCAACACTTAATTTATCAAACAAGACATTAATATTCGGTTCTGAGAAATCTATGATGAATGCTGAAGAACCTACCGAGTTAACAATGCCAATTGCTCTGACGGCATAGACACAGCAATTTGCAAAGATTGCTTTGACATCATTGACACAGCGTTCAACGGCTCTGTATAAGCCTGTTCAGGCAGTTTAATGTCTTCTCTATGGGCCAGTACTTCACGTACACGAGCCACATCAATGGCACCATCTTGCTTGAATTGATTCAATTCGTCTTGGCTTAGACTAGCGGTTCTACCACCAGAAAGGTAAATCGATCCTGTAACAAAATCCACACCAAATGCCACCACGCCAGGTACGAAAAATAAAATCAAACCCACGGCATTAAGTGCCACCACGCCAGGGTCGATCGCCCCATGACTTTGACCGCGACGTTCAGGATATAAGATGGTGCCACAGGCAGCCAATTGAGATGCCACTAAAAGCGTGACCACACCTTTGGCAAATAGAGCTTTGAAGTTCTGCCCCTTAGAAAGTAAACCACCAATAATAACAGTGGCCACTTCATTCATTTTAAAGCTCAGTTTCTTGTCTTTTTTCAGTGCTTCTCTTTTAAACACTTCCTTTTTAGAGATTTCCCTTTTAGACACTTTCCCTACCGGCATAACCCTTTTCACAGCATGATTATCCAGATTGCACCCAAGTATTGTCTTCTCAAACAACATAGCATTCTCACTTTTTAATCCAGATCGAATACTCTAGCTTATCCTCTCAACCCTCAGCAAACCATAGCAAAATTGTTTCACAATCCTTTCGTTCTGTAAGTCTTCATTTACTCAATATCACAAGGTCGTGATTTGGTCATCTAGTTTATTGACTATGTATTGGCCAATTGGAAAAGCACTGGTTGCAGCAGGAGAAGGTGCATTGCAGACATGTAAAGTACGCTCACTGCTGGCAAACAGGAAATCATGCACCAAGGATCCGTCTTTCATTACCGCTTGTGCACGAATCCCAGCTGGATATGGCTGTAAATCCTCCAATTCAACAAGGTCGCAGTATTTTTGCACCTGTTGTAAATAACCCGCTTTAAACCAAGAGTTTTTGGTTTCGATTAATCCAGTTTTCCAATAGGTTTTCAATAGTCGCCAAAAACCTACAAAGGTCACCATCTCAGCCACATCTTTAATACTAAAGTTAATACGGCCATAGCCTTCCCGCTTCCAACCTTGAACGGCATTGGGTCCAACCGTCACTGAACCATCAATCATGCGAGTCAGGTGCACACCAAGGAAAGGCAAATCCGGATCTGGTATAGGGTAAATAAGATGCTTAACAATATTATTGTGCTGAGGTGGTAATTGGTAATACTCACCACGAAAAGGGATGATTTGAAAGTCCGTTGGAATCTTCAGCATCTTAGTGAGTCTATCAGCCATTAGACCACCACAACTGACCAAAAAACTGGCTTGCACTTGGGCATTTTTCAACTTAATGTCGACATAACTTGCGTGCTCTTTTAAATCCACCACTTCACTTTCCAGCATTAAAGCACCACCTGCGTGATCAAATAGCTCCGCTAATTTTTGGCAAATCTTCTGATAATTAACTATGCCAGTTGAAGGCACATAGATTGCGGCAATGCCTTTCACGTTCGGCTCACGACGATTTAATTCCGCCTGATCAAGCAACTCAACTTTTAAGCTATTTTCGCGACAACGCTTATAGAGCAATAGCATTCGATCATATTCCACCTCATTGGTGGCGACGAGCAATTTACCGCACTCTTCAAACTCAATACTGTGCTCACGACAAAACGTTTTGGTGTCTTTTGCCCCACGATAACAGAACTCGGCTTTGAGCGAGCCTGGAACATAATAGACTCCCGCATGAATCACACCTGAGTTGTGACCCGTCTGATGAAGGCCCACTTCAGACTCTTTTTCAATTAATAGAATACGGTACTTAGGGTAACGCTTTTGCAACTGCCAAGCGGTCGATAACCCCACTATGCCAGCACCGATAACAGCAATATCGTAAATAGGCTCTCTTGACATATTCCTCGCTCCTTTTGTTATTTTTATTTTTTATTGGAATCAGTGCCATGCTGATGTTCTGATACCAAGGTCATACTGTCATAACGCTTTCGAAATGCAACTGGCCGCTGCTGATAGGCTTGAATACATGCCTGACAGATACAAGCAACACCTTGCGCTTCAACTGGCAATAAGGCCAGCATTTGCTCTGGAATGGATTCAGAAAAGCACCAACAAGATGCAGATTGAGTTAGACCACAACTCGCTTCACCTTGGCAAAATGGACACGCTGACATGCTCTTCTCTCCAAAAAAAATCCCCACCAATTGGCAGGGATTTTATCATCAAAGATGACTTAGCAATCACTTAAACAAGTGCTTACCAGCCAGTGATTTCTTTTAATGCTGTACCGATATCAGCTAGAGAACGAACAGTCTTAACACCAGCGTCTTGTAGTGCTGCGAATTTCTCATCAGCCGTACCTTTACCGCCAGAAATGATCGCACCAGCGTGACCCATACGCTTACCAGCAGGTGCCGTAACACCAGCGATGTAAGACACAACAGGCTTAGTGACGTTGGCTTTGATGTAAGCCGCCGCTTCTTCTTCCGCTGTACCACCGATTTCACCGATCATGACAATCGCTTCAGTCTGAGGATCATTCTGGAACATTTCTAGAACGTCGATGAAGTTAGTACCTGGGATTGGATCACCACCGATACCAACACAAGTAGATTGACCGTAACCAGCATCAGTTGTTTGCTTAACCGCTTCGTAAGTCAAGGTACCAGAACGAGAGACGATACCCACTTTACCTGGCAAGTGGATGTGGCCAGGCATGATACCGATCTTACATTCACCTGGTGTGATCACACCTGGGCAGTTAGGACCGATTAGGCGAACATCTAGCTCGTCACATTTCACTTTACAATCAAGCATATCAAGTGTTGGCACACCTTCAGTGATACAAACGATTAGCTTGATGCCAGCGTTAGCGGCTTCTAGGATAGAGTCTTTCACGAAAGGCGCTGGAACGTAGATAACAGACGCTTCAGCACCTGTTTCTTCAACCGCTTCTTTCACTGTGTTGAACACAGGAAGACCTAGGTGAGTTTGACCACCTTTACCTGGCGTTACACCACCAACCATTTTCGTTCCGTAAGCAATCGCTTGCTCAGAGTGGAACGTACCTTGACCGCCAGTGAAACCCTGACAGATGACTTTCGTATCTTTGTTAATTAAGACAGACATTATTATTTGCCCTCCGCAGCTTTAACAACTTGTTCCGCTGCGTCTTTAAGACTGGATGCAGCAATGATGTCTAGACCAGAGTTAGCTAGAACTTCACGGCCTTTCTCTGCGTTAGTACCTTCCAAACGTACAACAACAGGTACGTTTACACCAACTTGCTCAACCGCACCAATGATACCTTCTGCGATCATGTCGCAACGAACGATACCACCGAAGATGTTAACCAATACGGCTTTAACATTGCTGTCAGAAAGGATGATTTTGAATGCTTCAGCAACACGTTCTTTTGTTGCACCACCACCTACGTCTAGGAAGTTAGCTGGCTTGCCGCCGTGTAGGTTAACGATGTCCATTGTACCCATTGCTAGGCCGGCACCGTTTACCATGCAACCTACGTTACCATCTAGTGCAACATAGTTAAGTTCCCATTGTGCGGCATGCGCTTCACGCTCATCTTCTTGAGATGGATCGTGGAACTCTTGCATTTTCTTCTGACGGTAAACAGCGTTGCTGTCGATGTTGATCTTACCGTCTAGACAGTGAAGGTTACCTTCATCTGTAATAACAAGAGGGTTGATTTCAAGTAGTGCGAAATCGCAGTCATGGAACATTTGTGACAAACCAAGGAAGATCTTAGTGAACTGCTTGATTTGAGTTGGGTTAAGACCCATTTTAAATGCCATTTCACGAGCTTGGTATGGCTGAGCGCCAACTAGCGGATCAATGATCGCTTTGTGAATCAACTCAGGCGTTTCTTCCGCTACTTTCTCGATCTCAACACCACCTTCAGTAGAGGCCATGAAAACGACTTTACGAGTAGAACGGTCAACAACAGCACCTAGGTACAATTCGTTGGCGATGTCAGTGCAAGATTCAACAAGAATCTTAGCAACAGGCTGACCATTTGCGTCTGTTTGGTAAGTAACTAGGTTTTTACCTAACCAATTTGCCGCAAAGGCTTTCACTTCGTCATAAGAATCAACAAGCTTCACACCGCCCGCTTTACCACGGCCACCTGCGTGTACTTGAGCTTTAACAACCCACTTGTCACCACCAATTTTTTTCGCAGCTTCGACCGCCTCTTCTGGCGTGTCTACTGCGTACCCTGTCGATACTGGCAGGCCGTATTCAGCAAAAAGCTGTTTAGCCTGATATTCATGTAGGTTCATTTGATTCTTCCGCTCATCTGAATGATTGACATAAATTCTGCCGGTTAAGACAGAAATTGCCGGCTGGAAAAGCCGGCAAATCTAATTTTTATTAACGCTTCTTACGGTTCGCAATGTGAATTGCGTGACCATCAACAGCCAAGGCTGCTTCATGAACTGCTTCACTTACGGTTGGGTGAGCGAATACAGTCAAAGCAATGTCTTCTGCTGTTGAGCCGAATTCCATTGCAATTACGGCTTGCGCAATCAAATCAGCCGCATGACCACCAATGATATGGCAACCTAGGATACGGTCTGTTTCTTCACAAGCAATGATCTTAACAAAACCATCTGTGTCGTTTGCTGCCATAGCACGACCAGAGGCTGCAAATGGGAATTTACCCACTTTGTATTTAACGCCTTCTGCTTTAAGTTCTTGCTCGTTCTTACCAACCCAAGCCAATTCTGGGTGAGTGTAGATCACAGAAGGAATGCAGTCGTAGTTCATTTGCGCTTTATGACCCGCAATGATGTCTGCCACCATCACACCTTCTTCAGATGCTTTGTGTGCCAACATTGGACCACGAACGATGTCACCAATCGCGAATACACCAGGTACAGAAGTACGGCATTGCTCATCAACGAACACGAAACCACGCTCATCTAGATTAACGCCTGCATCACCTGCTAGACAGCCGTCTGTGAATGGCTTACGACCAACCGCAACAATCAACTTATCAAAAGTTTGCTTTTGCTCTTCACCTTTCGCGTCAAGGTAAGTTACTTCCACTTCTTCGCCGTTAATTTGGCTACCCGTTACACGAGCACCAGTACGGATATCAAGCTTCTGCTTTTTGAAGATCTTAGCCGCTTCTTTAGAGAGGTCTTGGTCACACACGCTTAAGAAAGAATCTTGTGCTTCTAACACAACCACTTCAGAACCTAGACGAGCCCATACAGAACCTAACTCAAGACCGATAACACCGGCACCGATCACGCCCAAACGCTTAGGTACTTCACGGAAATCAAGCGCACCTTCGTTATCAACGATGATGTCGCCTGTGCGTGGCGCTGGTGGGATGTTAACCGGCACAGAACCAGTTGCTAGAATCACGTTTTCCGCGTCAAAGACAGTAACAGAACCGTCGTGAGCCGTGAATTCAACTTTTTTGTTTGCTAATAGCTTACCGAAACCTTCGAAGCTGGTAACACCGTTAGCTTTAAACAAGCCAGTGATACCGCTAGTCAGTTGATCTACGATTTTATCTTTACGATCAACCATAGCGTTAACGTCCATAGCAACGTCGCCAACACTGATACCGTGAACGCTGTAAGAATCTTTCGCGTCATGGTATTTATGAGAAGAATCAAGAAGTGCTTTTGAAGGAATACAGCCAACGTTCAAACAAGTTCCGCCCAAACGCGGCTTGTCTTCTTTGTCTAACCATTTTTCGATACAAGCTGTTTTCAAACCTAACTGAGCCGCACGGATTGCCGCTACATAGCCACCCGGGCCACCACCAATTACAACAACATCAAATTTATCAGACATAAGAGGTCCCATTTTCCAGTCAAGCGAAGCAACTCAACACAACGAGTTGCTTCGCATTCAATTCATACACGTTAGTAAGTACAAATAATTAGATTTCAAGTAAAAGACGCGCAGGGTCTTCTAGCAATTCTTTAATGGTTACCAAGAATTGAACGGCTTCTTTACCATCGATCATACGGTGGTCATAAGACAGAGCCAGATACATCATTGGCTGAATTACCACTTGACCATTTACCGCCATTGGACGCTCTTGGATTTTATGCATACCCAAGATAGCCGTTTGTGGTGGGTTAATGATTGGCGTAGACATCAAAGAGCCAAACGTACCGCCATTAGTAATGGTGAACGTACCACCTTGCATATCGTCCATACCCAACTTACCGTCGCGACCACGGATTGCAAAATCCATGATAGTCGATTCGATGTTCGCAAGACCCATCGCCTCAGTATTGCGAAGTACAGGAACCATCAAGCCACGATCCGTTGAGACAGCAACACCGATATCTTGGTAACCATGGTAAACCATGTCATTACCATCAATAGATGCATTCACCGCAGGGAAGCGTTTTAGAGCCTCTGTTGCCGCTTTCACAAAGAAAGACATGAAGCCCAGTTTAGTACCATTATGAACTTTCATAAATTCGTCTTTGTATTTCTTACGAATTTCCATAACAGGACCCATGTTAACTTCGTTGTACGTTGTTAACATCGCTGCTGTTTGTTGAGCTTCAACCAAACGTTTAGCGATTGTCGCACGTAGACGCGTCATAGGTACGCGTTTTTCAACACGACCATCCGCACCCAATGCTGGCATCGCTGCAGCTGGTGCCGCTTTAGCAACTGGTGCCGCCGCTGGCTTCGCTTTCACAGCTGCATCAACATCTTCTTTAGTGATGCGTCCGCCTTTACCCGTACCTTTAACTTGTGCCGCTGATAAACCAGCTTCTGCTAAGGCTTTGCGTGCCGCAGGACCTGCTACACCATCTTCGTCGCCTTCAGCGGCTGGCGCTGCAGTCGCCGCTTCTACAGGAGCAGGAGCTGCGCCACCAGAGGCACCCACTAGAAAACTAGCCAATACTTCATCACTTAGGACAGTATCGCCTTCGTTCTTAGTAATCTCACCGATCACACCATCTGCTGGGGCAACCACTTCCAAAACAACTTTATCCGTTTCGATGTCAACGATGTGCTCATCACGAGAACAAGCTTCGCCTGGCTGCTTGTGCCAAGCCGCTACGGTACCGTCAGCAACGGATTCAGGGAAAGTTGGTGCTTTGATTTGTACCGTTTCTTTTGCAGAAGTTGATGCGGCTGGCGCATCGGCTGCTTTTTCAGCTGCCGGAGCGGATGCCGCTGCACCGCCCTCTTCAAATTTTGCTAAGACTTCATCGCTCAATACGATGTCACCTTCATTTTTCAATACTTCGGCGATGACACCATCAGCTGGCGCAACCACTTCTAGAACCACTTTATCCGTCTCAATGTCGACAATGTGCTCATCACGGGCACAGGCTTCACCTGGCTTTTTGTACCAAGTAGCAACAGTTCCGTCGGCTACAGATTCTGGAAAAGTAGGTGCTTTAATTTCAATGCTCATTTTATACCCTTATCTCTGACAGGCTATGGTACTAACCAACTAGTGCGTCGTTGACCAGTGCTTCTTGCTCTTCTACGTGGACAGACATGTAACCTGCTGCTGGTGCAGCTGATGAAATTCGACCCGCAAAACGGATCTTCAACTCAGGATACAGTTTTTCCAACACTCGATTCATACGGTGACGATTGGCATGCCAAGCACCTTGGTTTTTCGGCTCTTCTTGACACCAAACCAAACTCTCAACATTTTTGTACTGCTCCAATACGGACTCAAGGTCTGCATATGGGAACGGGTACAGCTGCTCTAAACGAACCACAGCGACATCGTCTTTTTCTAGCGCTTCACGGCGATTAATCAAATCGTAGTAAACCTTACCGCTACACAACACAATGCGTTTCACTTTATCCGCCGCGATGGACTCAGACGCTTCTGGCAATACTGTTTTGAAGCTGCCTTCAGCCAAGTCTTCCAAAGTCGAAGTAGCTTGTTTGTGACGCAGCAAACTCTTCGGCGACATGATAATCAATGGACGACGCATTGGACGGATCGCTTGACGACGTAAGATATGGTAAATCTGCGATGGTGTGGTTGGGACACAAACTTGAATATTGTATTCCGCACACAATTGCATAAAACGCTCTAAGCGAGCAGAAGAGTGCTCTGGGCCTTGACCTTCGTAGCCGTGAGGCAACAACATAGTCAGACCACACAAACGTCCCCACTTGTGCTCACCACTGGTAATGAACTGGTCAATCACCACTTGAGCACCGTTGGCAAAATCACCAAACTGAGCTTCCCAAACCACCAAACCTTGTGGCGATGTGCTGGCATAACCGTATTCAAACGCCAATACGGCTTCTTCTGACAAATAAGAATCGTAAAGATCTAACGTAGGTTGATCATCCGACAAATGTTTCAGAGGAATGTAGGTACTGCCATCTTTTTGACTGTGAACCACAGCATGACGGTGAGAGAAGGTACCACGACCAGAGTCCTGACCCGTAATACGAATCGGGTAGCCCTGCTCTAGCAAAGTAGCGAAGGCTAACGTTTCCGCATAACCCCAGTTAAGTGGCAAAGCACCAGCCGTCATTTTATCACGGTCTTGATAGATCTTTTGAACTTGACGCTGAACCACAACGCCATCAGGAACATGGGTAAGCTTCTTCGCCACGTCTTGAAGTTCAGCCAATGGATAACGAGTGTCGCCTTCATCTGTCCATTCAACACCTAAGTATGGTTTCCAATCCACAAACATCTTTGTTTGAGACTCTAATACTAGGCTTTGCGCGACGTGACGGCCATTGTCCAGATTTTCACGGTTATCATTCACCATTTTATCGGACAATTCTTTACTCACCACTGATCCAGCAATAAGCTTTTCAGCGTACAAGTTACGAGTGGTTTTTAACTTACTAATAACATTGTACATCAACGGCTGAGTACCAGATGGCTCATCTGTCTCGTTGTGGCCACGGCGACGGTAACATACCATGTCGATCACCACGTCACGGCCAAATTCGTAACGGTAATCTAATGCCAGTTGCGTCACAAACAAGACCGCTTCTGGATCATCGCCGTTTACGTGGAAAATTGGCGCCTGAATCATTTTCGCAACATCCGTTGCGTATTCGGTTGAGCGCGAATCTTCTTGACGGTTTGTGGTAAAACCAACTTGGTTGTTGATCACGATATGAACCGTACCGCCAGTACGATAAGCACGTGTCTGCGACATTTGGAAAGTTTCCATAACCACGCCTTGACCGGCAAAGGCCGCATCACCGTGAATGGAAATCGGCACAACAGACTTACCCGTTGTGTCTTTACGTCGGTCTTGACGAGCTCGAACAGAGCCCTCAACCACTGGAGAAACAATTTCTAAGTGAGACGGGTTAAAAGACAATGCGATGTGAACTTCACCGCCGGCCGTCATTACATTAGAAGAGAAACCTTGGTGGTATTTTACATCACCAGATGTGTTGACCAGCTTCTTACCTTCGAACTCATCAAATAAGTCTTTAGGATTCTTACCTAAGGTATTTACTAAGACATTCAAGCGACCACGGTGAGCCATACCAATCACAACTTCTTTTGCCCCTAAGGCACCAGAACGCTGGATTAATTCATTCACCATTGGAATCAAACTCTCACCACCTTCAAGACCGAAACGTTTCGCGCCTGGGTAACGGCTGGCTAGATATTTTTCTAGACCTTCCGCTGCAGTAAGTCGTTCTAATAGGCTTTCTCGGGTTTCTTGAGAGTATTCAGGGTGGGATCGTACGGATTCTACGCGCTGTTGCAGCCAAGCTTTTTCTTGTGTATCGACGATGTGCATAAACTCGTAGCCGATACTGCCACAGTAGGTTTTTTCTAGATCAGAAACAATGTCACCTAATTTCATTGACTCTTTGTTAAAAAACAAAGAACTGACATTAAATGACGTATCTAAATCAGCACCTGTTAATTGGTGATAACCCATATCCAAGTCAGCGACTTTTTCACGCTTTTGTAAACCTAGTGGGTCCAATGTCGCATGTTGATGACCACGAACGCGATAAGCATTAATCAACTGCAAGACACTGATTTGTTTCTGCTCATGATCAGAGCTCACTGCAACACCAGAACTGGCAGGCATGGCTCTAAATTTGTTTTTACCAATTTGCAGAAATTGCTCTTGAATAACTGAATGGGGAAGATCTGTTGACTGTGCTTCACTCACGCGAGGCAACTGGTCAAAACATTTCCGCCATTCTTCCGAAACTGAATTCGGATCGACGAGGTAGCTTTCAAACAACCCTTCTACATATTCCAAGTTTCCACCTGAAAAATGAGAGGTGCTCCACAGCAACTCCATTAAACTTTCGTGCATTCTCGATCACCCTTATGTTCGAGCCAGCTACCGGGGTCCCGGTTCAATCGAACGATTGATCTTATTATCAGGCCCGTAAGACTTTTGACAGTCTCGATTTTTTTGTTTACTTCCAGCTACTATCGCCCTTTTACGTTCAATACTAAGTCACTAAAAGCATATCACTCAATTCATGAAATACTTTGAATCCTTCATCACTGAGTTAGCAACTTTTCTTAGCACATCCTTGCTCGTAAAGGTCGAATTTTAAATTCTTTTTACCCTATTCTCCATAGGAAAATAGGCAAAATGGCGGCATTGAATATGGAGTCAAGCCGCCGAGTTCAGCAGTCAGGTCAAATTCACCCAGTGACTGTCTGAATTTTTCATCTATTAGGTTGCTCTTTGCAACAGCATAGTACGAATATTACCAATTGCCTTGGTAGGATTTAACCCTTTAGGGCATACATTGACACAGTTCATAATACCATGGCAACGGAAAACACTAAATGGATCATCCAATTCGCTCAAACGCTCTTGAGTCGCGTTGTCACGACTGTCAGCCAAGAATCGGTAAGCCTGTAGCAAACCAGAAGGACCAACAAACTTATCTGGATTCCACCAAAAAGATGGACAAGCTGTTGAACAACAAGCACACAAGATGCACTCATAAAGTCCATCAAGCTTTTCACGCTCTTCTGGGCTTTGCAGACGCTCAATGGCTGGCGCTGGCGTATCGTTCATCAAGTATGGACGAATTTTTTCGTATTGCTTGTAGAATTGCCCCATATCAACCACTAGGTCACGCACAACCGGCAAACCAGGTAGAGGACGTAGCACTAGCTTATTGTTCTTAGACGCTTCTGACACCGTTGTGATACAAGCCAAGCCATTTTTACCAGACATGTTCATACCATCCGAACCACACACACCTTCACGGCATGAGCGACGGTATGAAATGCTTGGATCTTGCGCTTTCAGCATGTTCAAAACGTCCAATACCATTAAGTCTTTACCTTCTGGTAACTCCACTTGGTAATCCTGCATATAAGGAGCGTCGTCCTTCTCAGGATTGTAGCGATAAATACTAACTAACATTGACATAACCCCTTAGTACGTACGAGCTTTAGGTGGGAAAGCGTCCATTGTCTTAGGCGCGAAGTTTACATCACGCTTAGTCACTTTCTTATCCGCTGGGTGGAACAAAGAATGCTTCAACCAATTCTCATCATCACGTTCTGTGAAGTCGTTACGGGCATGCGCACCACGACTCTCTTTACGAAATTCTGCAGGAACCGCTGTCGCTTCCGCCACTTCTAACAAGTTTTCAAGCTCAAGAGCTTCTATACGAGCCGTATTGAAAGCTTCACTCTTATCTTCAAGGTGAAGATTTTCAACACGCTGACGAATTTCCGCTAGCTGCTCCAGGCCTTTCTGCATAGAGTCACCTTCACGGAACACACCGAAATACAATTGCATGACACGCTGTAAGTCAGCACGAACTTCCGCCACACTCTCGCCACCTGTAGAAGTATTTAGGCGATTCAAACGTGACATAGCCGCTTCAACATCTGTGTCTGTCGCATCAAGGGAATCAAAACCCTCATCCAAGGATTTCTTAACCTGCAAACCAACTGCGCGACCGAATACGACTAAGTCTAGCAAAGAGTTACCACCTAAGCGGTTAGCGCCATGAACAGAGACACAAGCAGCTTCACCACATGCATAAAGACCGTCGACAACGATGTCTTCACCTGACTCATTTTGTTTCAGTGCTTGACCACCAACATTGGTCGGAATACCGCCCATCATGTAATGACATGTTGGAATAACTGGGATCGGCTCTTTCACAGGATCAACGTGAGCAAAGGTACGAGAGAGTTCAAGGATACCTGGTAGACGCTTATTCAAGGTCTCTTCACCTAGGTGATCCAGCTTCAGCAATACGTGGTCACCGTCTGGGCCGCAACCACGACCTTCAAGGATTTCCAAGATCATAGAACGAGCCACAACGTCACGACCAGCAAGGTCTTTCGCATTTGGCGCATAACGCTCCATGAAACGCTCGCCGTCTTTGTTGATCAGGTAACCACCTTCACCACGACAACCTTCGGTTACCAAGGTACCCGCACCATAAATACCAGTTGGGTGGAACTGCCACATTTCCATGTCTTGCATTGGGAAACCAGCGCGCAACGCCATACCAATACCGTCACCCGTGTTAATGTGAGCATTCGTAGTAGACTGATAAATACGGCCCGCACCACCTGTCGCAATAACCGTTGCTTTTGCTTTTAGGTAAACCGTTTCACCTGTTTCGATGCAGATAGCGATGACACCAACCACGGCGCCGTCATTATTTTTCACCAAGTCTGTGGCGTACCATTCATTGAAGAAAGACGTACCACCTTTTAAGTTTGCTTGATACAGCGTGTGCAACAAAGCGTGACCTGTACGGTCAGCCGCAGCACAAGTACGAGCAGCCTGACCGCCCTTACCAAAATCTTTAGATTGACCACCAAAAGGACGCTGATAAATACGGCCTTGCTCTGTACGAGAAAATGGCAAACCCATGTGCTCAAGTTCAAAGACAGCTTGTGGACCAACAGAACACATGTATTCAATGGCATCTTGGTCACCAATGTAGTCAGACCCTTTTACCGTGTCGTACATGTGCCAGCGCCAATCATCGTTTGGATCGTCACTTGCGATCGCACAAGTAATACCACCTTGCGCTGATACTGTGTGAGAACGAGTAGGGAATACTTTCGTAATGCAAGCGGTATCCAAACCTGTTTCTGTCAACTGAAGCGCGGCACGCATACCAGCACCGCCACCACCAATTACAATGGCATCAAATGAAATCGTACGAATATTCGCCATTACTTATAGCCCCCAAAGAACCTGAATGCCCCACACGATGTACACAAACATGGCCAAACCGCATAGAGATTGAAAGAAAAAACGTGCACCTGTTGCTTTAATATAGTCTGTCGAAACAGACCACAAACCGATCCAAGAGTGGATACCGATAGACAACAAGACCAACAAACTAAAAATGCGCATCCAAGTTGTTTCAAACAATGCGCTCCATTGCTCATAAGTCAGATCTGGATTACTCACCAAATAACCGATCATAAACAAAGTATAGACTGATAGAACCAATGCAGAGACTCGCTGCATCATCCAGTCATATAGGCCAGAACGACCAAAGCTTGTAATTTGAGTTACCATATCCACACTCCTGCTAATACGATAAAGACGGCAGCGATAATCATGTTGGCTATTGCCGCACTACGCCCACTGTCCAATTCTTCGAAATACCCCATATCCATGAACAAGTGTTTCACACCTGCCACTAGGTGATACAACAATGCAGATACCACGCCCCAAATAATAAACTTGGCTAGAAAGCTGGTTTGCAAAGTGTTGGCAACTTGATCAAAGCCCTGCTGAGAATCCAAAGACAAATCAAACGCATAAAACAAGAATGCCAATCCCACAAAGAGAATGATTCCTGTTACACGATGAAGAATGGATACAATGGCGGTGACTGGCTGGGATATTGTTAAAATATCAAGGTTGACTGGTCTTTTTTTGTTCACGAGTTATACACCATTTTTTCGATTGAATGGTCAATCACGACCCTATGACTATATGATTACGCAGTTGGTAAGCAAAACGATCACTCGTCGCATAGGACTTAAATTGAAAACCCCATCGATTTACAAATGACGATCTAAAAGCGACTCTCTTTTAACTATCATCAACAAATCAATGAGATTATCTGGGGCGCAATTATAGACCAGCAAAAAATACGAAGACAAATAGACTAGACAAGGGGTTTTCAATGGTCATCATTCATCAAATGAATGTAGCCATAAACCGAAACAATAATGGTATAAAATTACATAAATGTAACCTCAAAAAACACAAACTTTATCCTTTGTAAACATAACGTTACAAAATAAAAGTACAGCATTTAATCAACCCCACCCCGTATGTTTTGTCAGTTTATTACAAAAACTTATGACGCTAAGTCAATAAAGTGTCAGTAGTCAAGATTGACTTTTATGGTCTATAAACAGTATTTTTTCTCGCACCTTCTGGGCCAGGATTATCAAATAATACGAATTCTTCGCCCCGGACCAGAATATGAAGGAGACCAAAATGGCTGATAAAAAAGCACTACTCAAAGTGGACGGTATCGATCAATCCATCGAACTTCCAGTCCTTACAGGCACTCTAGGTACAGACGTTATAGACGTTCGCGGCCTTGGTGCTAACGGTGTTTTCACCTACGATCCAGGCTTTATGTCTACCGGTTCTTGCGAATCCGCGATCACTTACATTGATGGCGAAGCTGGAATTCTTCTGCACCGCGGCTACCCTATTGCCCAACTTGCAGAACATTCAGACTACCTAGAAACCTGCTACCTGCTACTTTACGGGGAACTTCCGACAAAGGAACAGCGAGCAGAATTTGAACGTACGGTTGGTAAACACACTATGGTGAACCAATCCATGCATAAATTCATTGAAGGCTTCCGTAATGATGCCCACCCAATGGCAATTATGTGTGGTTTAGTTGGCGCATTGTCTGCTTTCTACCAAGATCATATGGACATCAACAATCCTGAACATCGTGAAATAGCGGCGTTCCGTTTGATTTCCAAAATGCCAACCTTGGCAGCTATCTGTTTTAAATATTCTAAAGATCAGCCCGTTATGTACCCACGTAACGACTTATCTTATGCTGAAAATTTTCTATACATGATGTTCGCAACCCCATGTGAAGACTACAAAGTGAATCCAGTATTCGCAAAAGCGATGGATCGCATCTTTGTTTTGCATGCTGATCACGAACAGAATGCTTCAACCTCAACGGTTCGTTTAGCCGGATCTTCTGGCGCTAACCCATTTGCATGTATCGCAGCAGGCATTGCGACACTTTGGGGTCCAGCACATGGTGGTGCCAATGAAGCGGTATTGACCATGTTGGAAGAAATTGGTGACGTTGAAAATATTGATGAGTACATTGCGAAAGCGAAAGACAAAAATGATCCTTTCCGCTTAATGGGCTTTGGCCACCGTGTTTACAAAAACTTTGACCCTCGTGCCAAAGTGATGCGTGAAACCTGTGACCAAGTACTTGAAGAACTAGGCCAATCTAATGACCCGCTCTTGAAAATCGCCAAACGTCTTGAGCAAATTGCTCTAGAAGACCCATACTTCGTGGAACGCAAGCTGTACCCGAATGTGGATTTCTACTCTGGCATCATTATGAAAGCCATTGGCATCCCAACCAGTATGTTTACGGTTATCTTTGCCATGTCCCGTACTATTGGCTGGATTTCACACTGGAACGAAATGATCTCTGGACCGTACAAAATCGGTCGCCCTCGCCAACTGTATGTTGGTCATAAAGAAAGAGATTACCCAGCAGATAAGTAGTTTTATCGCACAAAAAAACGCGTCCAATGTGACGCGTTTTTTATACCTATAAGTTACAGTATCGAATATTATTCATCGTCTTCTTCAACGATTTCAGTGACTGTTTTCTCACCACATTTGACGCAATTCCCTTCAATCCAAATACGTCCTTGCGACTCAAACTCTTGCGGATCCGTCATCCCAAGATCCACTTCCATACATTGATTACACCAAGTTTGGGTCATAAAATCTTGCTGTTCTTCTAATGGTCGTGCTGAAAAATCACGAGCAACAATGTTTTCCGCTGCAATATCCGTCATTAATTTACTCCACTGTACAAATAAGACACCACTCGATTAGCGTCAGGGTCTAGCGCATTTAAAGGCGTTTCAACCAGCAAACGACTCAAGGAGATTGAGTTAAACAGTTTTTGCTTATCCCCATCAATCTCAACACTGTATTCTACTTGCTCACCTTTCACTTGCACTAAGCTCACTTCACGAACAACACTGATGCTTTCAAGGTAAGCCTGTACTTTTGCCATAGAGGTGTAATTGTTCACACCACCAATCTGAATATTCAAACGACTGGCCAAACCACTGTTTCGAACCGAAGCATAACGAGAGGCAAACACATTGGCGAGCTTTGCACTGGCTTCAACTAACAAGGCTTCTAAACTGTCACCAGTCAAAACAAAGCGGTCTGTTTCTCCACTTTTTTGCATCACCATCAAACTGCCACCAATGTGACCTGCATAGTTACTCACTCGTAACGCGGCCACCGCATCGGTCTGATAACGTTGGCTGGCATTGGCAATGGTGTCTTCAAAAAAGCCCCAAACGTCTGCTGCGGTAATAGTATTTTGGTCTACTTGATCAATGAGAGGGGCATAAATTGGCACGCCAACCAAACTGTTTGCACGAGCAAAGTCATTCAAAATTTGTGACGGCGCATTCGAACCAGACAATCGCCTAATACCATTGTTCTCACTGGCCAACCAAACCAAAACCGAAGGCCGGTTACTTCCCCATACAGGCAAACCATTTTGCGATAAGAAGCGATCAATCGACTCTGGATAAAAAGTCACTTTGATTTGCTTACCCGGCACCAAACCATCATCGCTCGGCAACAACTCACTTAATGAGGCCACAGAATGTTGCGCCACCCAGCTAGCCGATTGCTGTCGCGCTTGGCTCAATAAATCTCCTGTGATTGCCTCTTTATTACCAGACACTTTCACCAACACTTGCTCAGCCGCCAACCTGAACGCTTGATTTAGCATGCCGGCTTCCGATTGTGTCACTGGCAAATTAATTTCAGCGCTGTACAACCCTTTTACATTGACCGCCTGAACCGACGATGCAAACAAAAAAACCATTAGTAGAAAAAATATACGAGAATTCATAGCCCTTCCTTCGTTTATTTTGTCTATTCTACTGTCTTAATCGCAAAGAACCATAGCCCTAATGTGTCACTATGGTAAAATGCCTTTTTTTCCTCGTACCATGATAAGGCATAGGCAATGACCAAGTCGGACAAACCATCGATTAGTTATAAAGACGCAGGCGTAGACATCAACGCTGGCAACCAACTTGTTGAACGCATCAAAGGCGTTAGCAAAAAGACTCGCCGCCCAGAGGTAATGGGTGGTTTAGGCGGATTCGGGGCCCTCACTCGTTTACCAACAAAATACAAAAAACCGGTTTTGGTCTCTGGCACAGACGGTGTGGGTACCAAGCTGCGTCTTGCAATGGACTTAAATCAACACGACACCATTGGCATTGACCTTGTGGCAATGTGTGTTAACGACCTTGTCGTAGCCGGTGCTGAGCCTTTGCTTTTCCTTGATTACTATGCAACAGGAAAATTGGATATCGACGTGGCGGCCAATGTGGTGACTGGTATTGGTGAAGGTTGTTTACAAGCAGGTTGTGCCCTAGTGGGTGGTGAAACCGCTGAAATGCCTGGTATGTATCATGATGGTGACTACGATCTAGCAGGTTTTTGTGTTGGCGTCGCGGAAGAAGAGGATGTCATCGACGGCAGTCAAGTCAAAGCGGGTGACAAACTGATCGCGCTTGGTTCGTCTGGCCCTCATTCAAACGGTTACTCTTTAATCCGTAAAATCTTAGAAGTCAGCCAAGCGGATCTGAACACAGACATCGACGGTGTCGCACTGAAAGATGCGCTTATGGCACCGACACGCATTTACGTAAAATCTATCCTAAAATTGATGGAAAGCGTTCAGGTTAATGCTCTTGCTCACATTACTGGTGGCGGTTTGTTGGAAAATATCCCTCGTGTTTTGCCAGAAGATGCGGCTGCCAAAATTGATGCCAATAGCTGGAAACGTCCTGCTGTGTTTGATTGGCTTCAAGAACAAGGAAATGTCGAGCAAGAAGAAATGTACCGAGTTCTAAACTGCGGTGTCGGCATGGTATTGTGCATCAATGCAGACAAAGCAGAAGAAGCATTAAACCTTCTTCAAGCTGAGGGTGAACAAGCCTGGATCATTGGTGAAATTTGCCCACGTCAAGACGGTAAAGATGTGCTGATTTCTGATCTAGAGTCGAACGCATGAGCTTTCCAGTCATTGTCTTGATTTCAGGCAGTGGCAGTAACTTGCAAGCTTTGATTGATCAAAGCTTGCAAGGCAAACTGGACATCGATATCAAAGCCGTGATCAGTAATAAAGCCGATGCTTTTGGATTAGAAAGAGCTCAAAAAGTGGGAATTCCCACCCATGCTCTAGACCATAAGGCGTTCACCAGTCGCGAAGCATTTGATGAAGCACTGCAACAGACAATCGATCAGTACCAACCTAAGCTCGTGATACTGGCTGGTTTTATGAGGATATTGACTGAAACCTTTACGAAACATTATGAAGGTAGAATGCTCAATATTCATCCGTCTTTACTGCCAAAATTTAAAGGTTTGGATACACACCAAAGAGCCATAGATGCCAAGGAACAAGAACATGGTGTCTCTGTGCATTTTGTCAGCTCAGAATTGGATGCTGGCGCGGTGATAGTACAAGCCAGCACAAAGATAGAGACAGATGAGACCGCAAGCAGTCTAGCCGATAAAGTGCATGCTCTTGAGCATGTTATTTATCCACTGGCCGTGAAATGGTTTAGCGAAAATCGACTGACATTAAAATACGGTACGGCCCATTTGGATGACACCCCCTTGTCTGAGACAGGCATTCTTTATCATCCAGGCCTAACCTAAAAAAGGAGAAAGCATGGGGACTCATAAAATATCAATCTGGTTTATTGCCGCTTTTATGTCCATTCCTATGCTTTCTTACTCCGCTGCAGCAACGGAAAAAGCCCCTTTTCTAGAAGCCTATTCAGCTGTTTACAGCACGGTTTGGAAAAAAGGCATCAGCCTAAAAGTGGAAGGCAAGCAAACACTTTCTAAGCAAACAGGTGATATGTGGGAGTTTGCTTTTTCAGCCGACAGCCTAATTGCTTCTCTCAATGAAAGTTCGCAGTTTTACGTTAGAGACCATCAAATTATTCCCACCAAATATCAGTACAAAAGTAAGGTGTTGGGCAAAACTCGCAAAGCCACTCTTACCTTTGACTGGAAGAAACAACTGGTGCGTAACGATGTAGAAGAAAAACCTTGGAATTTATCCATTCGCCCGAATACCTTAGACAAATTGTCTATCCAATTGCAAATTCGCCAGGATTTAAAGCAAGGAAAGAACGAGTTCGATTACCTCATTGCGGATGGTGGCTACATCAAAAACTGGCAATTCAAACGCGAGAAGATGGAAACCATAAACACCAAGCTGGGTCGTTTATCCGCCATCAAAATGATCCGCACAGACAACCTAAGCAAAGGCAAGCTAACCTCTTTTTGGTTTGTGCCTAAGCTGGATTATTTGCTCGTTAAATTGGAGCACAAAGAAGATGGCGAGTCCTATCACCTTGATATAGACTCATTCAAACGCCTGTAAATCTGCCCAGGTATTGAAGTTCCTCAATGTCTCACCAGAGTCAATATGAACAGACTGGCAACCAAACGACTCATAAAACGCCATGACAGCCAGCTTGTCTTGTTGACTCAAAAACACATCTAAAGCAAATAAACTGGATGCCACTGGCATGATAGCGTGCAATGGATGACGACCTTTATCATCCTGCAAATAATGAATTTTATCTGGGGAGGCACTTGCCGCTTCTAGTAAAGACTCAAAAACGCTGGCCGTAATCAAAGGGGTATCACATGGCGACACCATAAGATGCGAGCTTTTCGATACTGCCAAACAAGAGTAAAGACCGGCCAATGGGCCCTTGTCGCAAACTGACTCAGCATCTGAATGTAACTCATAACCCATTTCTTGATATTCAACCAGATGGCGATTAGCATTTATCAGTATACGATCAACAGAAGGCTGCAGAGCTCGAATGACATGCACCGCCATTGGCTCATCACGGAATGACAGTAAGCCTTTGTCCTGCCCTGATACACGCTCCCCTTTACCGCCCGCTAAGACAGCACCAGTAATCGATGTTATTTCCATGCTTTAATTCGCTTTTTTCAGCCAGGGTAAAGATCGATTAGACCAAATTTCATCCGCTAATGCCAAACAAGCTTGATGAGAGTCTAATTTGTACAACAAACCGACGACGGCCGCGAGCGTTTGACGCACGGCTTGCTCGCCAAATGGGTCAACTGTCTCGCCACACCAATGATCCACCAAACGGGATAAATCTAGGTTGTCTTTAAGTCGTTTATAACTTTGTTCAGCTTTGGGCCAAACCATCCAGCTCGATTGATTGTCTTGCCATTTTCCTAAGGTCACTTCACGTTCAGGATTAACTTCTGCTTCCCCATTACCACCTCGAAAAACCAGTACAGAAGGATCCTGTAATTGCTCGCAAGCGGATAGATGCAATGCATCATAACCACGATGAAACACCCCATGTAGACTGTGGGAAGCGGAAAATGGGTTCATCATTCGAACAACGGTATTCACTGGCGAACGCAAACCCAGTTGATATTTCAAATTCATCATTTTCCCTAACATAGGGTGTATGTTTATTAAATCTATGTAGGCAAACGCTTGCTCATTAAGCGTTTGATTTACCTCCTCAACCGAGGAACAAGTTGCAAGATCTAAAGCTGTTAATACTTGATTGACATAAATCCGCTCTTCTTCATCAAACGCGTGACCGTGCATCACAATACGAACACCCGCATTTGCTAAGGCCAGGGCAGACAACAAAAACCAAGGTAATTCGTTACGTTTACCCGCATAAGCGGGCCAATCAAGATCAACCGCCTGCACTAATGGGTTTTGTTCTCGTAAGAAGCGCCGCGTTGCCCGTGTAAAGCCAACTGTTTCTTCAACTGTCTCCTCTCGAATTCGAATTAGCATCCAAAAAGCCCCTGATTGCTCTGCTGCGACTTGATCATTTAACATCATCATCATCGCCTGTTCGGCTTCTTTCGAGGTGAGACTTCGGGCACCTTTTTTACCTCGTCCAAGCACTTGAATAAATGGTTTAAATGCTTCACTCATGCGCTTTTCTCCACGTCACTGGGGATAAATTGTTTTAGCTCAGGTATACAGGAGCCACAGTTACTGCCACACTTTAATTGCGAGCCCAACTCAGCCACAGAGCCGACACCCTCTGCCACGGCCTTTTGAATTTGTTTACTACCCACTTGAAAACAGGAACAAATGATTTCGCCCTTATCTTCCGCTTGAGCCAAACTTCCCGCCAAGATCGCTAACCTTTCCTGTTCCAAAACACGGCTATCAGGAGCCAGTTTGGTCACCAACCAATCCATGCTTAAATTGTTTGGTTTGCTGTGCCAATATAACAACAACGCCAGTTGATCCTCTTCCAGCCAAGCCATTCTAGATTGCCCGGATAACGGGTTTTGATACTCCAACCAGTGCTCTGACAACCCCGTTTGCAAGGTTAAATTCCGTACCGTTTTTTCAACGTCAGCCGCACTCGACAATGCCACTTCATAATAAAAGCCATGCTCAGACGGAATACGACACCAATATAAAAAGTCCGATAAGTCCAACGTCTGTCTTGATAGTATGGAACCAAACAAAACCTTCTTAGCAATGGCTTCTAGTCGAATCACAGCATGCTTAGATTCTGGTTGCCCAGACAATGGATCAACAACTTGTGGAATCAAATTGGACACCACAGACGCATTCGCAAACGCTTGCGTCCAATGAATAGGTGCAAACACTTGCCCTGGCGACGTTGCACGGCTTGTCTTTACCTTTAAAATAGCTTGCCCAGAAGGACTCACTAAACGCGCTAAGCCTTGATCCTGAAGACCAAGCGCCTTCACATCACGAGGATGAATTTCAACATAGGGTTGATTGGTATGACGAGCTAGAGAAGCGGCATCTCCCGTTCTTGTCATGGTATGCCACTGATCTCGAACCCGCCCTGTGTTAAGCACATAAGGCCACTCTTGATTACTAGCTTGCTGAGGAAGCACTGGCGTAATAGGAATAAAATGCGCCTTACGATCCGATGTGAAAAATTGACCATCCGTAAACATACGTTTAGTGCCCTCCGGCTGACCTTTCGGCACAGGCCATTGAACAGGCACTAGGGTGTCATACTCTGCTTGAGTCATAGAATGAAAGTGACCGATATCAAAATCCCGTGTGCCATCATTCTCAAACGCCGATAACGCCGCATGCTCCACAAAAATATCATGCGCCCCTTGGTAGTCAAACGCTGATTGAAAACCAAGCTTTTTCGCGACTTCGCAAATCGCCCACCAATCATGCCTGGCCTCCCCCGGTGCGGGTAACAAACCCCGTTGACGAGAAATACGCCGCTCAGAATTGGTCACCGTGCCGTTTTTTTCACTCCAGCCCGTTGCGGGTAATAAGATGTCAGCCATGGTGGTGGTATCAGTATTGTTCTTGCAATCACTGACAATCACCAACTCACACTTTTCCAATGCCCGTCTTACCTGAGCGGTATCCGGCATACTCACCATGGGGTTAGTGGACATAATCCACACTACTTTAATCTTGCCTGCCTCCATGGCTTGAAATAAGTCGACCGCTTTCAAACCATTTTCACTCGCCATATTTGGAGCTTGCCAAAAGCGCTGTACCAGATCTCGGGCTCCCGGTGTCGCAAAATCCATATGGGCGGCCAATTGATTGGCTAACCCGCCTACTTCCCGTCCGCCCATGGCATTTGGCTGTCCGGTAATGGAAAAAGGACCAGCACCCGCTTTACCAATTCGGCCCGTTGCAAGATGACAGTTGATAATGGCGTTGCATTTATCCACGCCAGATGAAGACTGATTAATGCCTTGTGAATAAAAAGTCACCGTCTTATCAATATCTGCCCACCAATTAGCTAAGAGGGTTAAATGTTCTTCAGGCACACCGCAAAAGTCTGCAGTGGACGACAAACTTGGCGTTGCCTCATATGCGCATTTCAATGCGTCATCAAAACCGGATGTCGAATCCGCCATATAACTATGATCTAGTACATTAGCGCGATCAGAATGACACAATAAGTAAGAAAAAATTGCAGCATCTGAACCCGGTTTAATTGCTAAATGTAGATCGGCAATATCACATGTCGCCGTTTGGCGGGGGTCGATCACTACCACCTTCATATGAGGCCGCTTTTGCTTGGCCGCCGCAATACGCTGATATAAAACAGGGTGCGTCCAGGCTGCATTAGACCCCACCATAATGAGTAAATCGCAGCACTCTAAGTCCTCATAGCAACAAGGTACTGTGTCTGATCCAAACGCACGCTTATAAGCCACCACAGCTGACGCCATGCATAACCTTGAATTCGTGTCGACGTTTGCCGTACCAATAAAACCTTTCGCTAACTTATTAGCCACATAATAATCTTCCGTCAGGATTTGACCCGACAAGTAAAATGCAAAAGCATCAGGACCATGGTCTTTTACCACTTGAGCAATCTTGTCACTAATGGTGTCTAAAGCCTCATCCCAAGAAGCCGAGTGCCCGTGAATACTTGGCGTAAGCAACCTATCATGATCAATCAATGTTTGCGCCAAACTGCTCCCTTTAACGCACAATCGACCAAAGTTTGCCGGGTGCATTTCATCCCCCGACACTGGTGGAACAGGGTCATTATCTGCACTCGGCAAAACCATATTCACACCACAGCCAACACCACAGTAAGGACAGGTTGTTTTTTGAAAAGCCTGAGCCATATTCTCATCCTTTACTTTTGTCGAAGACAAAAAAAGCCCAACCACTCTAATAGAGTGATTGGGCTTCGTTGCCTTTTGTAATATCTGATTGCTTTATTAGTAAACCAACTTTGGCTCAAGGTGCATCAGTTACTTATAACTAAGCAATTAACAGGCCAAGTAGAATAAAAACATCATAACAGGGCTTCAGGTGATTCAAGCTCAAACCTTGCCTCATACCTAATGCCAAATTGGCACCATTTAAGTGCAAAGAGTGGCCTTAGAGGTCTATGAAGGATCACTCACAGGCCACTAAGACTTTACCCGTTTCCAATTTCACCGACCAAGTTGGTATCTGCACACCCTCTTCTTCAAGGCATTGTCCAGACAACAATTCATAATGCTGCTTATAAAGAGGACTGGCAACGGACCACTGGTCTTTCAAATTTGCTAATAATCCTCGAGACAAGACGTTTGCCTTCCCTATTGGATCCCAATTACTGATGGCAAACACTTTTTGCTCAGATTCAGGGACATAAAATAACGCCAACTGTTGTCCATCTAACATGGCAGCAATCCCCGCGCCTTCAATCAAATCGGCTTGTTCACATAATACTGTCCACCGCGTCGTCATATCATTAACCTACCTTAGCAATCAGCTGCTTTTCATCTTCCGTCGCGGGTCGTAACTGATTCCTTTCCTCAACGAATACCACATTACTATCCTCACCCTCAAAGTTCACAAACTGTCGAAAATTCTTCAACGCTTGTTCATCTTGGAGTGTTTTTTTCCACTCGCACTGGAAGGTATCGACAACATTTTGCATGCTCGCTTCCAATTCAGCACACAGTCCTAATTTGTCTTCGATAACCACTTCCTTCAGATACTCCAAGCCACCGTCTAAGCTCTCCATCCAAACCGATGTTCGCTGTAATCGATCGGCTGTTTTAGTGTAAAACATCAGCACTCGGTCGATGTATTTCACTAGAGTCTCATCGTCTAAATCCGTGGCAAAAAGATCCGCATGACGAGGTTTCATACCACCATTACCACAAACATAGAGGTTCCACCCACCTTCGGTGGCAATCACACCAATGTCTTTACTCTGTGCTTCCGCACATTCTCGAGTACAACCAGACACTGCAAATTTGATTTTATGGGGCGACCTTAACCCCTTGTAACGATTCTCCAAATCAATCGCCATGGTCATACTGTCATTCACCCCAAAACGACACCATGTGCTACCTACACAAGACTTCACCGTACGCAACGACTTGCCATACGCTTGGCCTGTCTCGAATCCGGCCGCAACGAGTTTTTCCCATATTTCGGGTAATTGCGATAAGGTCGCGCCAAATAAATCGATTCGCTGCCCGCCCGTAATCTTAGTGTATAGGCTGTAATCTTTTGCCACCTGTCCCAACACTATGAGTTTCTCAGGCGTAATTTCCCCACCCGGAATACGTGGCACAATGGAATAGGTACCATCCTTCTGCATATTTGCCAAAAAACGATCGTTCGTGTCTTGCAAACCAATGTGCTCTTTTTTCAACACATAATCGTTCCAGACCGAGGCTAAAATCGAACCGACAGCAGGTTTACAAATTTCGCAACCATGGCCTTTACCGTGCTTGCTTAACAATTCAGCAAAGGTCTGAATGCCTTCGACCTTGATTAGGTTGTATAAGTCTTGACGGGTATAAGCAAAGTGCTCACAAATATCCGTACTGACTTCGACGCCCAACGCCAGTAACTCGTTGTCTACGACTTTTTTCAATAACGCGGCACAGCCACCACACCCCGTGGCCGCTTTGGTCACACCTTTTACATCGCCGACCGATAAAGCGCCGGCACAAACAGCATCATTAATATCTTGTTTCGTCACATTATGACAGCTACAAATTGACGCCGTGGCAGGCAATGCGTCCACCCCTAAAGCGGCTGGCGCACCATCCATACTGGGTAAAATCAGAGAAGAGGCCTTATCAGGTAAATCAATGCCATTGAGATAATATTGCAACAAGGTATCGTAGTAGCTGTTGTCACCCACCAGAACGGCACCCAGCAGTTTTTTACCGTCTTCAGAGACCACCATCTTGCGATAGCTTTGCGTTAACTCATCTTGGTAAACAAAGACTTTGCACCCTTGAGTCTGGGCATGAGCATCACCAATGGAACCCACATCACAACCCAATAATTTAAGTTTCGTACTCATGTCAGCGCCCATAAAGGCTTTGCCAGTTTCTCCCAATAAATGTGCGACCGCTGCTTTTGCCATACTGTAACCTGGTGCCACTAGGCCATAAATACGACCATTCCAAAGCGCACATTCACCAATGGCATAAATACTGTTATCACTGGTTTGGCAATCATTGTTAATGCAAATACCACCACGCTCACCCAACTCTAAACCTGACTGCCTGGCCAAAGCATCTTGTGGTCGAATACCAGCTGAAAATAGAATCAAATCTGTCTCAATAAACTGATCATCCGCAAAGTTCATTCGATGGAATGCGGCGTCACCGTCAACGATTTCCTGTGTTGCTGTTGCGGTATAAACGGCCACATCAAGCCCTTCGATCATCTCTTTCAAGACCTGACCACCCGCCTCATCTAATTGCACTGGCATTAAACGAGGGGCAAACTCCACCACACTGGTTTCTAATCCCAGATTTTTTAAGGCATTAGCCGCTTCCAGTCCTAGTAAACCGCCACCAACCACTGTGCCACGAGTCACTTTCTTCGCACAGTCACGAATCGCATCTAGGTCTTCTAAGGTACGATATACAAAGGTATTGTCTCTATCGTGACCCGGCATAGGTGGCACAAAAGGATAGGAACCGGTGGCCAATATCAACTTGTCATAGCCTAAGGTCTTACCCGACGCCAAAGTCAATTGCTTGGCGTCTCGATCAATTCCAACCACCTGACTATTCGTAAAGTAACGAACCCCATTTTCGTCGTATAAACGACCATCCGTCATCGCCAGGTCAGCCGCTACTTTACCAGTAAAATATTCACTCAAGTGCACTCGATCATAGGCCAAATGAGGCTCTTCACCGAAAACACTGATATCAAAAGTGTGTTGCCCACCTTGCGCTAGTAATTGCTCTACGAAATGGTGCCCAACCATTCCGTTTCCCACAACGACCAAATGTGGTTTATGCGTTGTTTGAGTATGCATCGACATTTACTCTCTCCTATTCGGAATCATGATTCCAAGCAGCCAAATTACGCTACTTTGCTTTGACAATAAGCTTCACCAAAGATCAACCGATCAAGCTGGTCAGAAACATTCGTCTTGTTTTGAATCAGCTGAAAATACCAGCTACCATCGGCGACATTGCCATAAAGAATTGCACCAACCAGTAGGCCTTCATTGACCACTAGTTTGCGATATTGATTTGTCCCGACATCTTGATAAATCAAACAATGATCATTTTTCTTTGGCTGAATCTGCCCAACAGAAAAGACATTTACTCCGGACACTTTTAACTTGGTTGGCGTTGGTTGAATCGAAAACTCAGCTTTCTGGTCAGACAAAACGTCAACCAATACAGCGATCTGTGACCAAATCGGCGCCACTAGACCAAAGGTATGCTGTTGAAATTCGCAGCATTCACCAATAGCAAACACATCAGCATGGGACGTTGCCATCTGCTCATTTACTTGTATGGCTTGTTCGGTATGCAAACCGGCCTGCTTTGCCAAAGCAATTTCAGGCACAATCCCAGCGGCCATGACCACCAAATCGGTTTCTTGTATTTCACCATTTGGTCGTTGTAATCCATTCACTTGACCAGAAACATGTTTGATCAAGCCTTGTGGTGACTCGCCCAGTCTAAATTCGATCCCCATGCTTTCGAGTCGAGTTTGCAGCAACTGTGCAGCGGCTTCATCCAATTGTCGGTTTAATAAATAACCACTACGATGAAACACAGTCACCTTATGACCTCGTTTAACCAACCCAACAGCGGCCTCTAAACCTAATAAACCACCACCAATCACACTAACCGACTGAGCCTCTGGCAAGTCCATCATGCTGTCTACGTCCTGCCATGTACGAAACCCCATCACATTAGCTGCATCGGTTCCTTCGATTGGTAAGATTCGTGCTTTTGACCCAGTGGCTAAGATCAATTTGTCGTATTGAATCATTCGACCACTGGCCAACTGAACTTGTTGTTTTGGCAGCTGCAGCGCCTGTACGGCATCCCCCGTTATCATTTCAAGCCCAGACTGTTGCATGGCTTGTACATTCACCAATGCCATATTTTCTGGAGTAATTTCATTCGCTAACAGAGAGGACAGCATAATACGGTTGTAACCGGCTTTAGACTCTTCTCCAATCAAAGTGATTTTGTATGTCTGGGGCTGCTTAAGCAGTAATTCCTCCGCCAATTTACTGCCAGCCATCCCGGCTCCGATAATCACAATGCGCATCACAATAAAATCCTATGTTCAGGCACTGGCCACTTTACTTGTGTTTGGCGCGCTGTTTTTAGCCGTCCCTGTAATGGGTTCCACCTTGCGTTGTTTTTCGTACAAGAAAGTCAGTACTTGAGCGCGATAATCAACATACTTCGGATCATTTGCCAACGCCAAACGGTCACGAGGGCGAGGTAAATCCACCTCTAAAATCTCCCCTATGGTGGCCGCAGGACCATTGGTCATCATCACAATACGATCAGACAGTAAAACAGCCTCATCCACATCATGGGTAATCATAATCACTGTGTTGTTTAGGTCTTTTTGAATTTCCATCAAAGAATCTTGTAAATGTGCTCGGGTTAAGGCATCCAAGGCACCAAAAGGTTCATCCATCAGCAACACGCTTGGTTCCATTGCCAAGGCTCGTGCAATACCAACTCGCTGCTTCATACCACCAGAAATTTCATCTGGTCGTTTATCCGCCGCATGTGTCATATGCACTAAATCCAAGTTATGCATAATCCAATCATGCATTTCTTTTTTCGATTTACTCTTCTTGAACACCTGCTTTACCGCCAGTTCGACGTTTTGATAGGACGTCAGCCAAGGTAACAGCGAGTGATTTTGAAACACCACCGCACGCTCAGGCCCAGGCCCTTTCACCTCTTTCCCATCTAATAAAACACCACCTTCTGTTGCGTCATACAAGCCAGCAACAATGTTCAATACCGTGGACTTACCACAACCTGAGTGACCAATGAGAGAAACAAACTCCCCTTGTGCAATTTTTAAATTCACACCATCTAAGGCTTTAAAAGAGCCTTTCTTGGTTGGGAACTCAATGGATACATGACTGATGTCTAAATGTGTCGCCATGGTGATTCTCCTTAACGTAAAATCTGCGTTTTATCCCAAGAAACAAAACGCTGAACCATTAACATGGCCCTATCTAATAAAAAGCCGATAAAACCAATCATCAACACTGCGACCATGATTCTACCTAACGAGTTCGAACTACCGTTTTGAAATTCATCCCACACAAACTTACCTAGACCAGGGTTTTGAGCCAACATTTCAGCCGCGATCAACACCATCCAAGCAATCCCCAAAGACAACCTTAAACCGGTAAACATAAGAGGAATTGCTGATGGGATGACAATTTTCATCACATGCGTGAACCAGCCAAGACGCAGTACTTTGGACACGTTCAGTAAATCTTTCTCAACGGCCGCCACACCAACGGCCGTATTGATCAAGGTCGGCCACATACAACACAAGGTCACGGTAAACATGGAGGTTAAGAAGGATTTAGAGAAGATTGGGTCATCGGATACATAGGTCGCACTTACTACCATGGTGACAAGTGGTAACCAGGCAAGTGGTGATACAGGCTTGAAGACTTGAATGACAGGGTTTAGCGCACTGTAAACCGCATTATTCAAACCAATCAAAATGCCAAGTGGAATCGCAATCAGGCATGCCAAACCAAAGCCTGCCAATACGGTATAAAGACTGGTGAAAATTTGGTCAAAAAATGTTGGCTTCCCAGTGTAAGAACGTATTTTACCAACATAACTTGGGTCTTTCGCTTGGCGTTTGGCGATTCTATCTTCCTGACGCTCATAAAAACGCTGCTCTTTTACTCTTTCATTTTGATGCTCGCTAATCAGGTTGCCCCATTGCTCATACACTACAGCTGGCCCAGGAAACACCCCCAAAGAGGTGTGTACTCGGCTAGCGCCAACCTGCCAGAGCATGACAAAAATGATGATTCCACACATAGGCAGCAGAAGACTTTTGAGAGAGACCTGCTCCAGCTTTTCCTTTAAAGAGTGAATGGATAAATCTGACATGGCGATATTCCTGCTATTTGTAAAACGGCTAACTCACTTATGTTGCAACGGGCCAAATAGGCCCGCAGCTCAATAAGTCTTTAAATCTGATCATCGCCTTTCAGGCCGATCTGAAAGCTTTTTAAGTAATCATTCGGACGCTTACCGTCATAAGTAATGCCGTCAATAAAGTCACTTTGTGGTGCTTTAAAGCCATCTTCTTTATCAAAGGCAGGGAAATCTGACGCTTGCATCAGGCCATCTTCAATCAAAGACTCAGCCGCTTGCGCGTAGATATCAGGACGATAGACTTCTTTCGCCGTTTTCATAAACCACTCATCAGATTTAGGCTCTGCGATTTGCCCCCAACGACGCATTTGAGTCAGATACCAAATCGCATCACTGTAATAAGGATAGGTGGCGTTATGACGGAAGAAAACATTAAAGTCAGGCACGTCACGCTTATCGCCTTTTTCATACTCAAATGTTCCTGTCATGCTGTTCGCTATGACATCGTAATCCGCGCCAACATATTGGCTTTTCGATAGGATTTCCACCGCTTCTGGGCGGTTAGCATTGTTGTTTTCGTCTAACCACTTAGCCGCACGTATCATGGCTTTGACTACGCGAATATGAGTAATTGGGTACTCATCAGCCCACCCTTTGCTTACACCAAATACTTTTTCTGGGTTGTTTTTCCAGATCTCGTAGTCAGTGATCACAGGCACACCAATGCCTTTAAATACTGCTTGCTGGTTCCAAGGTTCACCAACACAGTAGCCATGTATGGTTCCGGCTTCCATTGTCGCGGGCATTTGTGGTGGTGGTGTTACTGATAACATAGCATCGGCATCGATTTGGCCACTGGTGTCACCTTTTGCAGGTGCGTAATAACCTGGGTGAATTCCACCTGCTGCTAACCAATAGCGCAATTCATAATTGTGAGTTGAGACGGGGAATACCATGCCCATGTTGAACGGCTTACCTTCTGAACGGTAGCGGTCCACGACAGGTTTTAAGGCACTCGCACTAATAGGGTGAACCGGCTTACCGTCTGCTCCTTGAGCGATATTGGGTTTCATCTCTTCCCAAACATCATTTGAGACGGTAATACCGTTACCATTTAGATCCATGCTAAATGCTGTAATAATATGCGCCTTAGTACCGTAACCAATTGTCGCTCCCAATGGCTGACCTGCTAGCATGTGCGCACCATCTAATTGACCATCAATCACTCGGTCTAACAGCACCTTCCAATTGGCTTGTGCTTCTAGAGTGACATATAGCCCCTCATCTTCGAAATAGCCTTTTTCATAAGCGATCGCCAGAGGAGCCATATCGGTCAATTTGATAAAACCGAATTTCAACTCTTCTTTTTCTGGGTAATCTAATTCCGCTTGAGCGGCACCAGACACCAGAACAGAACTTAATAATAAAGTGGCCGTAGAATTTCTCGCTAACCCTATTAAATTAGGTAACCGTAAAACCGTCTCTAAAGACTTTAAATTCATTTTCACTCTCCGCTTTAAGACACAAAAAAAGGCGCATGCAAATCACACAATTGTGTGTTCGCAGGCACCTTTGCCATTCATAAACGACTCTACATTGAGCCTTCAATCCTGTGGGTGATAGTCAGCATCATTGCTCACTTCACCAAAATTTTAAGTTGATAATCTATCAATATCAAAAATAAAGCATAATACATGCCAAAACATGCAATCAATTGATTTTACTAGATTTCGTATATCATAGATTCTTCAATCGTCCAGTAACAAGCATAATGTTGCTCTCAAATCTGGCACAGCGCACCATAAAATAACCTTTTAATCGTCTGATTTTATAAACCCTTTATGAATGCCTTTCGGGTGTAAACTCACCCTTCCATTCGCAATATCCTCTAACCAAGTGGATTCTTGCGATGAGGTTAAATGCCATTGTAAATCTTGATCATGGTCTCCCAAGGCGTGTTCATAAATGTCCTGACGATACACTTGTTCCGCCATCGTATTTAAATTAGACGCTTCAGACAGCTGATGCCAGCGATGCATCTGCCCCATAATCCACAAGGCGTAACTGGGCAAAGGTCGATTAATCTCTCGGCCTGAAAAACGCTGATAAGCCTCCATCGGCCAATCAAATTGCCCTTTTGGTTTAATGGCACTAAAACCATAGACCAATTGTTCAACACTGCAATTTAGATAATCCGGATGACTTAAAATACTCAACAACTCATTCTGGTTATCTGGGTTATCAACCCATTCACAAGCCTTCTCTAAGGCCCGAATAACAGCCAGATGTGTCAATTCATTCTGCTCAGCCCAAGTGGAATTCACACCAAATACTTTTTCCGGTGTGCTTCCCCAAATTTCATACCCCGTCACCAGTAAATGACCAACTCCAGCCTCAACGGCCAAACTGTTCCAAGGCTCTCCAACACAATAACCATCTATGTCTCCCGCCTTAAGACTGTCGATCATTTTCACCGGAGGAATGACAAGGATTTGAACCTCTTCATCCGGGTCAATGCCGGCACGAGCCAACCAATCTCTGAGTTGATAATTGTGAGAGGAGTAAGGGTAAACCACGGCAAAGCGAAGCAATGGTTTATTATGCTTTGCACGATCCTCAATGTAGCGCTTAAGGGCCACACCATTGCGGATATCATTGCTTTGCGTCACCCATTTCGTCAGCTGTTCATACAAAGCATTGCCGACCGTTATACCGTTACCATTGTGACTCACAGTAAAACTGGTTTGCATGGCAGTTTTTAATGTCCCTACACCAAGACTGGCGGCAATTGGCATGGATGCCAACATATGTGCACCCTGCAAAATATTAAACGTTACTTTATCGCGAATACTGGCCCAAGAAGCTTCTTTTGATAACGCAACAGCAACCCCTTCGTCGGCAAAAAAACCTTTCTCTTTTGCTATAACAAAAGGCGCACAATCAATTAAGGGAATAAAGCCGATACGCACCGCTTGTTGGGATTCTAAAGAATTATTTACCGTTGAAGTCATTTAGAAGCCTCCATAATTTCCATCACTGAAATGATATTACGAGCCACTTCTGTCATTCTCTGACTGCGATCCATCGCTAATTTTCTGAGGGCCTGATAAGCCGCGGGCTCATCACACTGTTGATGCTTCATAATCAACCCTTTTGCTTTATCAATTAGCTTACGATCTTCCAACTGAGTTTTTACTGTTTCAAGTTCTGATCGCAGTGCATGAAACTCCCTAAAACGCGCGATTGCAACTTGTAAAATCGCCTTTACACTGCCGCTGTTTACTCCGTCGACAACATAAGCACTAACCCCTGCACGAATCGCTGCTTCAACATGTCTTGAGTCGTCTTCTTCAGCAAACATCACAATGGGTCTTGGGTTATCTTGTGTGAGACGAGACATATTCTCCAACATATCTCGATCAGGGGATTCAATATCAATGATCACCATATCAGGCTGACATTCCATTACCGCTTGGCTTAAATTCAGCGCATTTTCTAGGCGACGAATAACACGATAGCCACTATCTAACATAGCTTGTTCAACAATCGCCGCTCGGGCAGGTTCATTATCAACCAACATTACGGTTAATTCATTCTTTGGGGGCGCAGACATGGTGCACTCTCTACCTATACAAGCTGAATTTCAATGTATGAAGCAATATATGCGCCACTAAGGTACATAAACAAAAAAATCTAACTGAAATAAGGCTGATATATGGCTTAACAGATAAGATAAGTATTCATGTCGGAGCATAACCAAACGCAAAAAGAGCGACATTATGTGGAATACAACACAGTAAGAAGGGAAAAACGTTAAAAAAAGGCGCAAAACCGGTGCACCTTTTCATTTGGAAAGTATCACTGCACTAAAAAATGACTTTTTGCTTTTAATGCTAAAGCAAGACGATCACGAGTCTCTGTTTTTTTGAAAATAGACGTAAGGTGGGCTTTCACTGTCCTTTCGGTGATGGCCATTTGAGTTGCCACCTGTTTATTCGAAAGCCCTTCTGCGATATAACGCGCCACGTCCATTTCGCGCTCAGACAAACCATCCATTTGCACAGAAGGTTGATTGATTTGTTCCGCTGATTGACTAATTAATTGCTGAATAAAGGCTTTACCACCCCAGATTTCGCCCGAATCGATAACCGACAACACCAAAGACAATTGCTCTTCCCCAATGTAAGGAGCACATTGACCATTAACACCAATGGAGAAAAGACGTAATGCAGCTTGCTGACTAGCTTGGTTTGGAAACACCACCATATTATGATCTAAAAACTCAGACTTTAAGGCGACGACCTCTTCCACTTGGCTTGAAAATGTCTCATCTGCTAAGTACACAAAGCAGTATTGAAATGTTTGTTGGGACTCAATCAGCGCACGACGTGACGCCTCTAAGCTGTCAACACGGACAAGCTCAGCAATGGCTGGGACAATTTTTAGCCAATGCGCCCAAACAGCATCGTCTGTATTCCAACACAAAATCTTCAAAATCAATCTCGTTAAGTTTGTTACATCGCAGACATTGTATCTAGCTTATAAAATATGGTTGTTAACATTTGTTATCACAATAAGATGAAAACTAATTTTTTTGTAATCATCTCTCACGAAGTGCATTCTGCTTGGCTTTCAGAATCGGCTTCAATAAATAATCCAATAAGGTCTTTTTCCCAGTAATAATGTCCACACTGGATTGCATACCGGGAATAATTGGCAAAGGCGCTTCCTTAGTACCCAAAAAGTTCTTGTCTGTCCTCACTCGCACTAGATAAAAACTGTTCCCTTCTTCATCAAGAATGGTGTCCGCACTAATATTTTCAACTGTGCCATCCAATCCACCAAAAATAGCAAAGTCGTAAGCGGACAATTTCACTACGGCGGGCAAATCCGGTTGAATAAAACCAATGTTTTCTGGACGCACCTTAGCTTCAATCAATAAGGAGTCTTCAATAGGTACGATTTCCATCATATTCATACCCGGCTTAATCACACCACCCACCGTATTAATTTGAATCTGCTTCACTATGCCTTTTACGGGCGAACGCACTTGCGTTCTGGACACCTTATCTTCCAAAGACACGCTCGCCTCGCGAAGCTGATCTAACTTACTGCGCACATTGGTTAATTCTTCTTGTGCATCGGCGCGAAACTTAGCCACACTTTCATCTAACTTACTTTGCGCCTCTCGCAGCGCAGAACGAGCACGAGGGATCGCCAACTGAGTCGCTTCTAACTCACCCTGTAATTGATTCACTTCTCGTTCAAGCTGAAGCAATTCGACTCGCGATACCGCTCCTTGTTCAAACGCTGGACGTGTTAGCGCCAATTCTTCTTTTGAATACTCATAACCTTGTTTGAGGTTATCCAGCTTCGCCTGCATTTCCACAATTTCTTGTTTCTTTTGCTCGATCTGCTGCTCAAAGCCAACTTGATTAGTACGCAGCGATTCTAAACGATTACTGTATAAATCCATTTCACGATTCACTACAGACGGATGATTGTTTCGCAACGCCTCATCAAATACCGGCGCTCTTCCAGAGGACTCACCTTGTAATCGAGCCGCTCTAGCCTGTAAGTTAATGAACTCAGCTTGTTGTTCTCGCAGTGAAGATAAGGCCTCCGTATTCTCAATGGTCATTAAGATTTGACCAGAATTCACTACCTGACCCACTTTGGCGTTAATTTCTTTTAAGATTCCGCCTTCCAAGTTCTGAATTTGCTGAACTTGACTAGAAGGAATCACTTTACCCTCACCGACAGTGACTTCGTCTAATGATGTGTAATAGGCCCAAATTAGCGCCGACATAATAAAGATAAAAATGACCCATAAGATGATACGCCCACCTTTTGGTGTTTTTAGCATCAAGGCGGCATTTCGATCTGATAAATACCCTAAATCACTTTGTGAAACCGTACGCTTACTCATAATTAACTTACCTTCAGCTTGCCTTGACGGAGCGCTTCGTGTACTTGCGCTTTTGGACCATCTGCAATTAAACGGCCATTATCCATAACGATGATACGATCTACCATATCAAGCATGGAGGCTTTATGAGTAATCAGTATCAGGGTTTTGTCTTGCAACCCCTCCATCAAACGTCGCTTCATTCTGGCTTCTGTGGTGTTGTCCATCGACGCCGTAGGTTCATCTAAAATAAGAACCGGTGGGTCAAATAATAACGCCCTTGCAATCGCAATACTCTGACGTTGACCACCAGACAGTAATACACCTCGTTCCCCCACTAAGCTGTCCAAACCATTTGAGCGGCGGTTCGCAAATTCAGACACGCCTGATAGCTCAGCAGCACGAATGATCGCGTCATCTTCCATATAAGGCGCACCCATAACGATATTGTCTTTGATTGAACCATAAAACAGGTTGACGTCTTGCGATACCGAACCAACATTACGACGCAAGTCTGTAGGATTAATTTGTCGGAGGTCCACACCATCGACACGAATCGCACCACTACTTGGCGTATATAAGCCAGTCATCATCTTACCCAGTGTCGATTTCCCCGAACCAATACGCCCGATAATGGCGACTTTTTCCCCTTGCCTGATATTAATATTAATATCGGTCACAGCCGCCTGATCTTGGTCAGGGTAAGAGAAATTGACCGCATCAAATTGAAACTCTCCCTTAAATACAGGTCGATGCACAAACTTAGTGTCATCAGGGTTCTCTACGGGTGACGACATGATTTCATTTAATGAACCAAATGCAGACTTAGCTTGGTTATAGCGTGTCGCTAAACTGGCAACTTGCGCCATAGGTCCAAGGGCACGTCCCGTTAGCATGACAGCCGCCACGAGCGCCCCCATACTCATTAGACCTTCTGAAATTTGATACACTCCGACAATCACGATCACCACTGTGGTGAGCTGCTGCGCAACCATGGCAAATGAAGAAGTAGACTGAGACAGTTGTCGCGTCTTAACCCCCCAGTCAGCGATATTACCGACGGCATTTTCCCATTGTTTTTGCAATACACCTTCCGCATTGTTTAATTTCACACTCTCAGCGTTATACAAGCTTTCAATCAAGACCGCGTTTTTCTGTGATGCTGTTTTCTGGCTTTCTTCAATGGAACGTTTGAGTGGTATTTGAATGATGATGCTGTAAATCAAAATCAAGGCTATGGTGACAATAGGAATGTAACCAACAGGACCACCTATTAGCCAAATCACCCCAACGATTAAAAACATAAAAGGAATGTCTACTAAGGTGGTAATGGACGCGGAAGTAATAAAATCACGAATACTCTCAAACTCTTGCAAGTTTTTCGCAAACGCCCCCACCGACTTAGGCCGAGACGCCATGGTGATGTTGTTCACTCTGGAAAAGATCGAGGCTGAAATTAAGATGTCGGATTTTTTACCGGCAATATCGATAAAATACGCTCTGAGCATGCGCAATAGAAAATCAAAAATATACACGGCCGCCGCACCAATGGCCAATACCCATAAAGTATCAAACGCATTATTAGGCACTACTCGATCATAAACATTCATAACGAACAGAGGGCTGGCAACTGCAAACATGTTAATTAACAGTGAAGCAATAAAAACATCGCGATAAATCCGCCAAGACCCTAACACAGTCCCCCAAAACCAATGGCCTTTTTTCTGCTTGGCTTCGTCCGGCTTTTGTGCCCGTTTATCAAATTGGTAAACGGGCCTAACAAAAAAACAGTACCCGGTATAAGACGCCTCTAATTCCGATATCGATAAGTTGATTTCACCTTCCCCAGATTCAGAACGCAAAATTTTTGCAGTTCCTGCCGCATCGTTGATTTCCAAAAGGACGCAGGCTTGTTGATCATCTAACAGCAATACGGTCGGTAACACCATTTGAGGAATTTTAGATAATTTTCGCTTTACAAACTTTGAACTTAATCCAATTCGTTTTGATGCCCGTAAAAACAATTCCGGTGTCATCAAATCATCGGTAATAGGCAAGCCTGCCGCAATCGCATCAGAGGTATAAGGATTATTAAAATAACGGCTTAATAACACCAGACAATCTAATAAAGGGTTGGGGTAAGCCAGTATGGTGGCTGCGGTTTGCCACTGCGACTTCTGAGTATCCGTATCTGCTTCATCTACACTAGTGCCCTCTGCCACAGAAGGGGCCGAGTGGTCCGTTGTCATGTCGTCCGAATGATGACGCTCTTCTTGATGGGACGGTGAAGAGTTCTGTTCTGAACGATCCGAGCCAGACATACTCCAATTCTCCTAGGTAAACAAAAAAACAATTTAAAACCAACAGGATGTAAGTTTTAGACTAGAATAGTAGTTCTCAGCTAAGATGGGAAGTTAACAAGACCTTCCAATACAAATTTAAACAAACATAGGACCCCAAGATGCTCTACGCAAAGCTTAACGAAAACGGTGACATAGTAGACGTTGCGACTTCCCAATCTGAGGAATACGGCTTGTTAGTGGCTCCCAATGAACCCTCTGTAGCTAAAATTCTAGAAAAAAAATTCACCGCCAGTGATAACAATAATACGCAAGAAATGCTGACGAACTCAGACAGCGACATGATGCGTGTACTGGAAGACTTAATTGACCTTCTTTCAGAGAAGCGAATCATTCAATTCACCGAACTCCCAATGGCCGCACAAAAGAAACTGCTCAGCCGGAAATGGGTACGTGGCGTCCACAATAGTCATGACGAAAGCTTAATATCAGACAGTGACAACTTAACCGATTCGAATGGTGATTCATTTATTTAATCACTCTTAACACAGAGAGGCCATTTACCTGAAAGACCATATCATCTTTACATGGGTTCAGCACGACCTAATGCATAACCTTGTCCACCTAGCACATCAAATCTTTGTAACGCCCTAAGTTGCTTTTCATTCTCGATGCCTGTAGCAATCACTTCAATGTTCAAACTGTTAAACATTTTACATAAGCTGTGTAAGAAAAAGGACTCTGACTCTTTACCGGCCGCCATTCGCGTATAAGAGGAATCTACTTTCACATAATCTGGCATCAATACTTTCAAATATTGGAAGGCCGAGAATTGCTTCCCGACATTATCAATTCCAAATACGATGGCACGATTTTTCAGAATTTTAGCCAGTACAAGCGCCCCTTCCTCATCCGCAATGGCGCTCTGCTCCGAAATTTCAAAAACCAGCAAAGCACGCACAGCCTCATCGAGATTTGACAGAGTCTTATCCAGCCAAGTTATAAACGCTTCATCATGATAAGAAGAACCTGACAAATTTATGGTTAACGGCGTAGTGGCTTTTTTGCTTGTAATCACTTCCACGGCTTTATTGATGATGACCTGATCAATTTTTGACGTGAGGTGATATTGCTCCGCTAAGCCAATAAAAAAGCCCGCATGGAACTCTTTACCATCATGGTTCACCCCCATAAACACCTCTTCATGCAGAACTTTATCTTGATCAGCCAATTCATACACGGCCTGCTTTTTCAAACTAAAGGCTTTGTTCGCAATGGTGTTTTCGAGAATTCTCTTCCATTCAGAACGATTAATCGATAAAGCTTTTTTGGTATTTAAGTCATATACTGTAACGAGATTTTTGCCTTCTCGCTTAGCCTCACGAAGAGCAGCGTCAGCCTGTGCCATTGCACTGCCTTTACTGACTTGTGCATCAATGGTGACGGCTCCGATGTTCCCGACATAAGAAGAATAACTAATATCAGACTGATTCAGCTCTAAAAGCTCCGTCATGAGTGCTTCCACCAGCTGCTTTAGCTGGTCATGGTCAAAGTTAGGAATCAACAAGACAAAATCAGCACCAGACAAACGTGCGAGCAACGCAAAAGACGAAATGGTGGATACTTTTTTCTCTATAATATCGGCGGCCGCTTGAATAAACATATCAGCCGATTCATAGCCTCGCTCATTGTTCAACTTTCCTAAATCAGCCAAGCCAATCAGTGCCAGACCATCAATGCCTCTTTCTGGTTCAGAGAAATGCGACTTCATCTTGCTCTCAAAGAAATGACGATTGCCTAAACCACTCACTGGGTCTTTAAACGCTTTGGCCTGTAGCCATTGTGCCGTTTCCACTTCGGCGGCGAATTCTTTTTCCAGCTTTTCCGCCATTCGATTCATAGACAACACAACCGACCTTAACTCTCGTGTTTTCGGTACCTTTTTCATCTTCATGAAACGGCGCTGTTGAATCGCTTCAGCCTGCTTTTCTAACTCGGCCAAAGGTTGGAACAAATATCTCAGTGCAATACTGCCCAATACTAACGTCACGGAACCAATAATAAAAAACGACAATAAAATATGACGTGAGGCCAGCCATAACTGCTGATAACCATAACCTGCACTACCCGTTACATATACTTGTCCCAATTCATTCCAACCACTTGAAATAACCGCTTTTGCAACTGGCACTTTAAAATCGATTAGATGAATAAACCAGCTTGGGACCCCTTCGATTTTGGTCTCATTTTGTCGAACTAGATCTTTTTCAGTGGCGTACACGTGTATTTTCACTTCGGAGAAATAACCGCTATCAAATACCGCATGCATGCTGCTTTTTACTGACGCATAGTCTTCCAATGCCATGAAGTCAGACACAGACATACTCAAGGAGGTGGCGGTATCTTGAGTCGTCGATTCCAGTTGACCAATCAAATAGCCCTTTGTCGTATTAAAGTTGATCCCCATAACCACCGCCAGCATCACTGAAAAAATGGCTACTATGGTTAACATTAATTGGCGGAACAGCGTCATCCAAGTTCTCCTAATTTGAAATCGTGTTTAAACGATCATTTAAATCTGTCCACAAGCTTAGGCGCGAAGCGCCTCCAACCAAGACACCACGCCCTTTTTCTTTTGAAAGCCAAAGGTTCTCGGCATTAAACGAATATATGGGCAACAAATCGTTGCGTTTTGACGCGGGCTTCAACTCTTTATCTAAATTATCCAACAGCACAGGAATGGAAGTAGGCTTATGATAATACGCCAACACCATATGATGCTGATTTAAACGTAACGCTTTGACGTACACCAAACGCAGTTTGTCATCCATTACTCCCAACTCACGCAAGGTAAAATATTTGGCAATAGTAAAATCTTCGCAATCCCCAGCTCGCTTGCCTAAAAACTCAATGGGGGTCGCCCAATAATCCTCTTTCCCCCACAAATCTAAATCATCCACAAAATCCATTTGATTGAAAAAATTGTTCACTTTGGCGAGCTTATCGACTATCGGTAGATCCTTTGATTCATCGATTAAACGTCGCCAAGCAAGTACACGCTTTTCAGCCTCTACGCCATAAACCTCGCCAGCCTGTTTAGCAAGCTTGCGATATTTATCCGATATGCCAGCGTACACATAAAGAGAAGATATTAGACATGCGAGCAAAAGCAAGCCGATGAAAGGCTTGCTATTAAACACTTGACCAGACCAAAGACTATATTGGCCTTTCTGGCGTGAACTATTTTTCAGACTGAGACTTAGCATCAAAAGCGGCTAACTGCTCGGCCGTGGCCTTTGGTTGATGTTTCACCTTCCAAGCCTCATAGGGTTCACCGTACACATATTCACGCGCTTCATCATAGCTCACTTCAACACCTTGATTTTCAGCTTCTGCCATATACCACTTACTCAAACAGTTTCGACAAAAACCTGCAAGATTCATTAAGTCGATATTTTGTACTGTTTTGTTGTCATCCAGATGCTTTAACAAACGACGTAATACGGCCGCTTCAATTTCAGTTTGCTTGTCCATGGTTACTCTCCATCGTCATGTCAGATTGAATGCATTCAACATCTTAAAGGTGTTGATGTTGCTTTGGTTGTCGACGCCATTGCCAAGCATGAGCTTGCTGCATGAAATCACGCAAGCCTTGCATGTCTTCTGAACAAATTTGTTCAATGCTATAAGCACAAGCCTCAAGAGTGGATAACGCTTGATCATTTGGGGATTTTCGAATGGCATACGCCCCTACTGGCGGCCGATCAAACGACAGCATTTTAAAGCCTTGCAGAAGCGGCTCACTGAGCAGCAACTTCTTCGCTTTCCGCCAAGTTGCATCGATCAATATAACCCCTTCTATTTGACGTTTTTGATCCGCAGAGAGCGACTCAATAGGCATCGACTCTTGTCCAGGAAACAGCACACGCCATGAGTCGACGTCTAAGCGAGATAAAGGCGACACATCCGCACTATCAAGACACTCAACGGACGGCAAAGCCAGACGCAATAATGAGACCGTGTTTTTGGCATGTGACGCCTCTTTACGATCTTGCACAACCAAAATTTTCAAGCGGCTTGTCAGCACTGGTACCCAGGCGCAAACACATTGCGATTGTAAGAAACCACAGGCCTCACAATGTGGACGCTTGTTGAGCGTCATTGGCTGCTCCTCCATTTGAGTATTACTCGTCTCCCATCGCCAGTCACCAACGTCTCAGTATTAAGATAGTTTCGCAAGGTAAGCTTGCACAACTTGGTCCCAACCAAGATCCAATGCTTCTGCCGTTAAAGCATGTCCAATCGACACCTCAGCAATATGACCAGGTGCACACAATGCCTCAACATTATTTAAATCCAAATCATGACCTGCATTCACTTCTAAACCAACCGCCACAGCTGCCTGCGCCGCTTGTTGATATTGCGCTAACACAGCCTCGCCTTCTTCCGTGCCATAAGCATTGGCATAGGCTTCGGTATACAACTCAACACGATCAGCACCAATCTCTTTCGCCAGTTGCATATTTTCGGCCACTGGATCCATGAACAACACGACTCGAATGCCTTTTTGCTTAAGTTTCGCAATCACAGGGCGCAAAGCATCTTGATCACGAGCCAGATTCCAACCATGGTCGGACGTCAATTGATTTGGATCATCGGGTACCAATGTACATTGATGTGGCACCACTTCCTGTACAACGTCTAAGAATTTAGCGTCAGGAAACCCCTCTATGTTCAACTCAGCCATAGGAAAGCGCTTCAATAAGTTTTTTAGATCATATGCATCTTGATACGTTGCATGACGCTGATCTGGTCGTGGGTGAATGGTGACACCAAAGGCCCCTAACGTTAGGGTACGTTCAGCCATTTCAACCATGTTTGGATAGTTGCGCCCACGGGAGTTACGTAATAGACCAATTTTATTCAGATTAACGCTTAAATGTGTCATGCCATGTCTCTCGATTCGATCATTTTGGCGCATTATAAAACAAACTCTCCTTTCTCAATACTAAATCTCCTTAACTTCTGCCAAGTTTACCACTCAGCTTATGGTAAACTTGACCGGCAAAGAGGCCACCAGCAGCAAGCACACTGGCTTTGTTCTCAGTCGCAAACATAGGACCTATTGATGCATTACGAACGCTTTGAAGACATCTACCAACGTGCCGCCCAACGGCATGGTGGCGAACACGCTCTTGAGCAACGGCTGTCTCGCCCCTTGTCTAATACTGAGTTAAAAAATCACTCGGATGACCGCTGGTTATCCGCCTTCAGTCAGAAAGTCTTTCAATCTGGTATTAGCTGGCAAGTGGTGCGTAATAAATGGCCAAATTTTGAAGAGGTATTTTTCCAATTTGATATTGAAAAGATGCTGCTGATTCATGATGAAATGTGGGAAGAAAAAGCCAAAGATCAGCGCATCATTCGGCATTTAGGAAAAGTCATGACGATTCGGCAAAATGCCTTGATGATTCATGATAGCCAACAAAAGCACTCTTCTTTTAGTCACTTCATTGCCGATTGGCCTAGCGATAATATTATTGGTTTATGGCACCACCTAAAAAAGCATGGTGCTCGTTTAGGCGGAAATACTGGCCCTTATACATTACGGGCCATGGGCAAAGATACTTTTTTGCTGACAAAAGACGTTGAAGGTTATCTTCGTCACCATCAAATCATCACAACGGGAAAAGACACGCAATCAGCCTGGCAAGCGGCTCAAGACGCTTTTAACCATTGGCAACAGGAAAGCGGTCGATCTTATACAGAGATCAGCCAATGTCTTGCCCTAAGCATTAACTAACACTTTTATATTCAGGAGAACTCATGGCCGATCTTCGTATCGACATTATTTCAGACATCGTTTGCCCTTGGTGTTACCTAGGTTATTCACGTTTAAAACAAGCGATAGATCAGCTTGGTGAAGATTACAAAATTGACATTCGCTGGCAACCATTCGAGTTGCACCCTGATATGCCATTATCCGGCGCAGATCGAGAAAGCTACTTAGGGGAAAAATTTGGCAGCCAAGAAAAACTCAATGAGGTGAGCCATGCTTTACAACATGTTGGGAAAGAGGCAGGGATCGAATTCAACTTCACAGAGAAAGATCAAATCCCAAATACCAAACTAACCCATCAATTTGTACTGGCCGCCAGTAAAGCGGGTCTGGCCACCCCTTATGTACTTGCTCTTTTCCATGCCTACTTCGCTAATGGAGAAAACATAGGACAACAAGCCACACTGGAAAAAATCGCTCTGGCTTCCGGTTTAAAAGACACTGACCTTGCCTATTCTATCAGTGATGAAGCGAAATCCTTGACGGAAAAAAAGCTCAAGCATTTGCGAAGCATGGACATCCAATCGGTGCCAACTTATGTCATCAATGACAAATACATGATACATGGAGCACATGATCCGGAGTCCTTCTTAAAAGTACTCAATGACATTGCGGAAAAAGAGCACTAAACCAATCTAATCCGCATAAAAAATGGGAGGCAATCGGCCTCCCATTTTTTTACTTCAAAAAAACTATCAATACTCTCAAGTTAATAAGAATTTTAATGTTGATAATCATTCACATTAAAAATAAAATCAAAACATATAAACACTAATGAGAGTAATTTTCATTCATGTACGTATGTATTTGTAACAAGGTCTCAGACAAAGACATCAAAGCTTCCATTCAAGATGGCGCGACTACCATGCGTGCCCTGTACAAAGAACACAGCATTGGTAGTCAATGTGGCAAGTGTTGCCAGTGCGCGAAACAAGTACTGAATCAGGAACTTATCAAAATAGCCGATAGCCAATTTCAAGTTGCTTGATGCATCTTTGTTTTATTACATTTGAGACTGTAGATAGTTTTCAATTCCTGAAGTTTTAATCAATTGTTGCTGTGTTTCCAGCCAATCAATCTGCTCTTCTTGCTCTTCCAGAATATTTTCCAATGTATCACGGCTCATGAAATCAAGCTTTTGCTCACAAATTTCAATAGCAGATTTCACTGCACCAACCGTGCCCAATTCAAATTCTAGATTCGCGGAAATCATCTCTTCGCTGTTTTCACCAATACGAAGACGCCCAAGATCTTGAAGGTTAGGCAAACCTTCTAAAAATAAAATACGCTCAATCAAACGATCCGCGTTTTTCATTTTTTGGATAGAGGTTTTATAGTCTGCTTTATCCAATGCTGAAAAGCCAAAATCCTTAAACATGCGGGCATGTAAAAAATATTGGTTAATTCCAACTAGCTCATTGGCTAACACTTTATTAAGGCTGGCGACTACGTCACGATCCCCTTTCATAGCTTGCTCCTAGTTACCCATTTGAGATTGGTAATAGTTCTGCATACCGATTTTGTCCATTAGGCCAAGCTGCTGCTCTAACCAATACACATGGTCTTCTTCGGTATCAAACAAAAGCTTCTCAAGCGTTTCGCGAGTTTGATAATCCCCCTCTTCCTCACAGATTTTAATCGCACCACGGACACTGGTAACGACCTCTAACTCAAGTGTTAGATCATTCTGCATCATAGAACGAACATCCGCCCCAACCAGTAGGTCACGGCGCTTAGTCATGCAAGGAACACCTTCCAAGAACAAAATACGCTTGATTAACCAGTCTGAGTGCTGAGTTTCTTCTTCCATTTCATGGTTTAAACGCTCATAAAGCTTGTTTAAGCCCCAATCATCGTACATGCGAGAGTGAATGAAGTACTGATCAATTGCGGCCAATTCGTTTGCCAACAATGCATTCAGACTATCAATTACTTTCTGACTGCCTTTCATATTTCTCTCCTTACTAATGACTTTACTTGAACCTCCAGCAAAGCCGAATTAACACCTTTTATTAGGTTGTGACCTAGGTGTTATTCAGTCACAACCCATTTATTACCCTTCGAACAAATCTGGATCGGATGTGGGCACAATCGAAGCCGCTTTACCTTCACCTATTTTCACTTCCAAACCATCAACACGCTGGAAGCCTCTTGGTAATTTCAAACCACGACGACCGCGTTCCCCCATGTATTCTTGCAAGTCTTTTTCGGTAAAGTTCATAAAACGCTTACCGGATAAAGCCACCAGCAAATCCTCTGGCTGAACACATGCCATCGCCACAACCAGTTCTTCTCCCTGCGCTGCGCGAGCACTTGGGATGCTGATCATCTTGTTGCCTTTACCTTTTGCCATTTGCGGCAATGAAGCGACGTCGAATACTAACATACGTCCCTCATTAGATATTGCAACAACGCGTCCCGTTTCTGTACTCGATACTGCAACAGGAGACAAAACCTTAGCCCCGGCAGGCAAGCTCAAAGTCGCTTTACCTGCTTTATTTTTAGCATACAAATCTTTCAATTGCGCAACAAAACCATAACCCGCATCACTGGCGACTAAATAATGCGCTTCTTCTTTGTCTAATACTGCCGCCACAATCGTCGAGTCTTTCTCAAGGGAGATACGACCGGTAATCGGTTCCCCTTGTCCACGTGCAGACGGCAAGGTATGTGCTTTAATAGAATAAGTTCGACCATTAGAAGCAACTAACACCAAGGTTTGATTTGAGCGACCTTTGGTACTGATCAAGAACTCATCACCAGATTTATAACTCAAACCATAAACGTCTATGTCATGACCTTTCGCCGCACGGACCCAACCTTGTTTTGAGATCACCACAGTAATCGGATCATTTGACAACAGATCTTCTTCACTAAAGGCTTGAGCTTCTTTACGAGCAACGATTGGGGTACGACGATCATCACCAAACAAATCAACGGCTTCTTGAATTTCATCGGAGATAAGCTTTTTCAGCTTACGATCAGAAGACAACAAACCTTCTAACGTTTTACGCTCTTTCTCAAGTTCATCCTGTTCGCCCTTGATGCGCATTTCTTCTAGTTTCGCCAAGTGACGCAGCTTCAATTCCAAAATGGCTTCGGCTTGAATTTCCGTCAATCCAAAGCGTGCAATCAAGGCGGCCTTCGGTTTTTCCTCGTTGCGAATGATCTCGATCACTTCATCAATGTTCAAATACGCGATCAGCAAACCTTCTAAGATGTGCAATCGGTTAAGCACTTTGTCTAAACGAAATTGCAAACGTTTACGCACTACGTCAATTCGGAAACGCAGCCATTCAGATAAAAAGTTCTTGAGTGGTTTAACTTGTGGTAAACCATCTAGACCAATGACATTCATATTTACGCGATAAGATTTTTCCAAATCCGTTGTCGCAAATAAATGCGTCATAACAGAATCAATATCGACACGATTTGATTTAGGAACAATCACCAAACGCGTTGGATTTTCATGATCCGACTCGTCCCGAAGATCCACCACCATTGGCAGTTTCTTGGCCTGCATTTGTGCTGCGATTTGCTCAAGAATTTTGCTACCCGAGACCTGGTGCGGCAACTCAGTGATAACGATCTCACCTTCTTCCATCTCGAAACGAGCACGCGCTTTAATTTGTCCTTTGCCTGTTTCGTATAGCTTGACGATGTCGTTTTTTGGCGTAATGATCTCGCCACCTGTTGGAAAATCCGGTCCTTGCACAAAATTCAGCAAATCTTCAAGATCCGCATTGGGGTTATTCAACAAGTGAATGCAAGCTTCGCCCACCTCTCTCAAATTATGAGGCGGAATGTCCGTGGCCATACCGACGGCAATACCAGTGGTACCATTTAACAGTAGATTCGGCAGACGTGCAGGCAGCACAGAGGGTTCTTGCAGCGTTCCATCAAAGTTTGGCACCCAATCTACGGTACCTTGAGACACTTCTTTAAGTAATACATCAGCGTATTTAGACAGGCGTGATTCAGTGTAACGCATCGCCGCAAACGACTTAGGATCATCTGGCGCGCCCCAGTTACCTTGTCCATCAACCAAAGGGTAACGATAAGAGAAGGGTTGCGCCATTAACACCATAGCTTCGTAACATGCACTGTCACCATGAGGGTGAAATTTACCAAGCACATCCCCCACAGTACGAGCGGACTTTTTATACTTAGCCGTTGCCTTGAGCCCCAGTTCACTCATGGCGTAAATAATGCGACGTTGAACAGGTTTTAGACCATCCCCTATATGAGGCAAAGCACGATCTAGAATAACGTACATGGAATAGTTCAAGTACGCTTTTTCGGTATAGTCTTTTAATGAAAGCGTTTCATTAGACTCAAAATTTGACAACTCACTCAAGGAAGCATTCCTTCTTCTATCGTTTAAATCTACAAGCTAACCACATGGGGGGCAATAATATGCTTTTTCTCTGGGCACAACTATAAAGAATCTCCATGATGCACTGCAACTGTCATAACAAGATTCTAATGGTAAGGGGTATTTTCTCATGCTTTAATAGAATGGATCTAACAAAAGGTTCAAGATGGTGAGTCAAGCAGACCATAATACAACACTCCCTGTTATTCAGTATCCACTTTACGGTGAAAGCAAACGCTCTATTATACACCAACAAGAGGATGTATTGATTGTCCATGAACACCTCAATCAAGCGGCCACGCCTTCACGACTTTACCGGCCCGCCGATAATTGCTTTTGCTTTGTCATCAAAGGAGAAGTTCATCTGCAATCAGAGCAGCAGGCGGTGAACTTAAAGCCCCATCAAGCGGTTTGGCTACCGACTCAACAATCCAGTGTATTAACCCTACTGACACCCAATGTGATTCTTTGCACGATTCAATTCACCAAAGTCACCTTAGCCAATCAACCTCAAACACTGCAAAAAATCTCTACTGGCACAGTAGATTCAAAATTAGAAAAGAAACACATTCAAGTATGGCCATTATGGGAAGGGAATACCGCTCGAATTTGCATCGAAAAATACCCTGCTCATTATTCAGAAACCCTGTATTACCAAAAAGCCGCCAGCCATTATTTGCTGCCTTTAAAGGGTTCCGCTTATTTGGCGAGAAGAAACGCTGCCGCCATCCCCTGTACACAGTTTGGCCAATTCATTCCAGCCAGAGAAGCCAGCGCCATCATCAACCCAGAAGAAGATCATTTGATTTTACTTACCGTCATTATTTCTAAACAACAGAAACTAAAAGGCCGTGTGATTGTTCTAAATCGCCCCGATTAAACCAAGCATTTTTTACATTATCGTAAAATCAAAGCCGTAAGAATATGGTCTTCCCACTGTCCATTGATTTTTAAATAATCTCTGGCCACACCTTCTTTTTCAAAACCCAATCGATCCAACACTGCTGCACTGCGTTCATTTCTAGGCATATAACCTGCTTGAACACGCTCAATCTGCTGCTCTTTATGCATATAGTGGATCCCAGAAGTCAGCATTTCATGCATTAAACCTTTACCTTGCTCCACTTCACGCAAGCTGTAACCAAGATTACATGCCTGAAATACCCCGCGAACAATGTTAGAGTAATTACTGTAAGCTAGCATCTTCGTCTCATCAGGTGTCAAAAAGCACAGAACACAGCCTTTGTCCTCCAAAAAATCACGACGCATTTCACGCACTCTCAACTGGCAGGTTTCAAGAGAATAATAGGCCTCATTTCTCAATGGCTCCCATGGTGCCAAGAAGTGCTTTTCAGCATTCACATAGTCATGCAGTAAATCGGCTTGAGCTTCTTCTAAAATACGAAGTACGCCGCGTGGCGTCTTGATAACAGGAAAACGAGAAGTATGTAAATCAACATTAGAGGTTTTAAACGACATATCCTTAGTCACAATACAAGATTTAATCGAATACTCTTGATACCAAAAATGCTCCCCCAATGACAAGACCCTGCGCAACATTTCATCCTCTTGCCAATCTTGCGCCGTCGCCTCTGTTTGCCAATAAGTAATCAAGCTATAGATCTCACCAAAACTACTCTCTTCACCAAGATAGCCAGGCTTATCTTTTGCCATCATGAGCAGTTTTTCAATCATAATGCGATGAGTCAGGTCCTCCAGCATCAATTTCACTGAAAGCACGACCGCAAAATATTTTTGATTCACTGTGGAACTAAATACGCTCATGAAACCTCTAACATACGTAATGCTGGTTGTTGTTTGCGAGCTTTTAATCAGAATATCAATACACTGTTTAAATAAAAGTCGCAGAAATCTCATTTCTGACTATAGTTAATTGGACATGTCTAAGTATAGGTTCTTTCATGTTTTCCTTGTTACTTTCAACAAGCTTAGGGACTACACATGACAGCCAATATACTAGAAGCACGGCTTTACTCTACCTATTCACTGCCCGTGCGAATGGATGTTCTTTATTAATATACCCCTTATATTGGTAGAGATAAGGATAGCTTGATGCCCGCCTAGTGCGGGCTTTTTTTATGACTGTTATCCGACAAAACAGTCTCGCAGAGAATGAAATCAGTTTTTTACTCAACTAAAAAAAAAGCGAAGCAAGAAGGGACACTTCAAGCTTCGCTTTCTTCACTCAGACAAACGGATTAAGAAACTCGTTCACCGTGTGCTTGCTTATCAGCATGATAAGAAGAACGTACTAGAGGACCACAAGCCGCGTGCTTGAACCCCAATTCTTTCGCCACTTCTTCATAACGCGCAAATTCTTCCGGTGGCACAAAACGAGCCATTGGGAAATGGTGTTTAGAAGGCTGTAGATACTGACCAATGGTCAACATATCCACGTTATGAGCACGTAAGTCTTTTAACACTTCGACAATTTCTTCAAAGGTTTCACCCATACCAACCATCAAACCAGATTTGGTTGGCACATCAGGACAACGATCTTTGAAGTTTTTCAACAAATCCAATGACCACTGATAATCAGACCCAGGACGAACCTGACGATACAGTCGAGGAATCGATTCTAAATTATGGTTAAACACATCCGGTGGTGCTTGCTCTAGCGTATTAACCGCCACTTCCATACGACCACGAAAATCTGGCACAAGTGTCTCGATTTCAATGTTCGGACTCTCAGCACGAGTTTCACGAATGCAGTCAACGAAGTGTTGGGCCCCACCGTCACGAAGATCATCACGGTCAACCGAGGTAATCACAACGTATTTCAGCTTCATATCACGAATCGCCGCAGCTAATTCTTTTGGCTCATCTTGACTCAATGCATTTGGACGACCATGTGCCACATCACAAAATGGGCAACGACGAGTACAAATCTCACCCATAATCATAAAGGTTGCCGTACCGTTACTGAAACATTCACCTAAATTTGGGCAGTTCGCTTCTTCACATACAGAGGCCAATTTGTGCTCACGCAATGTGCTCTTAATACGAGCAATTTCCGGTGACGCTGGCATACGAACTCGAAGCCACTCTGGCTTACGAGGGATCTCTTCTGTTGGTACAATTTTAACAGGGATACGTGCCATCTTATCGGCGCCACGTAATTTCTCCCCTTGAACAACGCGTTTGCGTTCTGCTGTCATTCTAGTTCCACCCTTGTTGGATAGTCGGACTGGTATATCCGAGGTGTTCAGCTAGCTGGTTGGCCAACTGGATTTTCGTATCTGATAACGTTGCGCCAGTATATAGACGCTTCATATCAACCATCTGCAGCCCTTGATAGCCGCATGGGTTGATGCGATTAAACGGTGTGAGATCCATATCCACATTCAGCGCCAGACCATGAAAAGAGCAACCTCGTCGAACCCTTAAGCCCAGTGATGCAATTTTCTTTTCATCAACATAAACACCTGGTGCATCTGGCTTAGCGTAGGCCTCAATGCCATTCAACGCCAACACCTTAACAATTGAGTTTTCCAGCACAGACACAAGATCTCTGACACCGATTCCCAACCGTTTTAAATCAATTAGAACATACGCGATCAGTTGCCCAGGGCCATGATAAGTCACCTGACCACCACGGTCAGCTTGATAAACAGGAATATCGCCAGGCGCTAACAGATGCTCTTCTTTCCCAGCTTGCCCCTGAGTAAAAAGAGAAGGATGCTCTAACAACCAAATTTCGTCTGCATCGTCCTTGTTACGCACTTGAGTAAATTGCTTCATGCGCTCCCAAGTATCTTCATACTCGACCACGCCAAGATCGCGGCAAACCAAGTCTAACGTCATTTACATAACCATTTTCACAGCGCTTACTGACATCAAATCAGTATGCAATGCGGATAACTGAGCTTCACTCTGAGCGATGATACGAAAACTATAGCTTACGAAGCGCCCTTTACTAGAACGATTCATGCTCACGGCTTTAGGATCCATCTCAGGTGCATGCGTTTTAAAACACTCAACAACCTCAGCATGAACACCTTCAGCATCCATGGTCACGACTTTCACCACATAGTTTTCGCAAGGAAATTCAATTTTTGGCGCATCAGGTTGCTTACCTACCTGATCGCCTTCTTTCGTAATTAACGCCATTTATCTACCATCACCCAATTGGGCTTAAAATAATTTTGCAAAGAAAAGTCTGATTTTATCAAACATACGCTTGAAGAAACCACCCTCTTCGACCGCTTCCAAAGCAACCACAGGTTGCTCAAGCAGAATATTCCCGTCCGTGCCAACAATGACTTTACCCAATATGTCACCAACTGCGATTGGCGCTGTAATTTCTTTCGTCATATCCAATGTGGCTGGTAAAGAGTCTCCTTGTTGACGGGGAATGGTGACTAAAACATCTTCGGCAAAACCAACTTTCACATTCGATTGGCTACCGCCCCATACCTTAGCGTTGTTGACAACTTGACCACGGCTATACAGCTTACGAGTCTCGTAGTAACGGAAGCCATAATCCAAAAGTTTTTGCGACTCTGTCGCACGTGCTTGGTCTGATTTTGTCCCCATAACAACCGTAATTAAACGTGTACCGTTACGCACAGCCGAAGCTGCCAAACAGTAGCCAGCCTCTTCGGTGTGGCCGGTTTTCAAGCCATCAACGGTTTTGTCACGCCACAATAATTTATTACGATTAGGTTGCTTGATGTTGTTGTATTTAAATTCTTTTTCAGCATACATTTTGTAGTTTTCTGGGAACTGCAAAATGGTCGCGCGAGACAACTTGGCAAGATCGTGAGCACTGGAGTAATGACCTTCGGCCGGAAAGCCAGTGGCATTCACAAAATGCGAGTTTTTCATCCCTAAGAGTTGCGCATGTTGATTCATTAGATCGGCAAACGCCGATTCACTGCCTGCCACGTATTCAGCCGCTGCTACACTGGCATCATTACCAGACTGGATGATAATGCCACGCATCAAATCTTCCAAAGATACTCGTGTACCTTCACGAATAAACATACGTGAACCTTCCATGCGCCAAGCTTTTTCACTGACACTGACCTGATCACTAAAAGACAAGTTACCACGAGCTAGCTCATATTCGATGATGTAAGCAGTCATTAATTTGGTTAGGCTGGCTGGCGGTAATGCTTCATCAGCATTATGAGAAACCAGCACATCTCCCGTGTAAGCATCCATTAAGATATAACTACTAGCGGACAGTTGTGGTGGAGTAGGAATCAGTGAAGGAGCGGCCGAAACAGGCGTAGATACAAGGCCAAATACAATTGATAAAGTCGCGAGAAGTTTTTTCATACCCAAAAATGTCGTCTTCCAAAAAAATGTTCGTGAATAATACTAGAGCATAGATAGAATCTCTAGCCCAAACCTAGGGACTTTAGGGAACTAAAGCCACTCTTACCGGACTTCCGAATCCATTTTCTTGTAGTTTTCCCTGCCACTGCTGTAACTCATTAATTTCTTTATAAGGTCCTACTAAGACTTTATAAAGACCATCCCCTTGTTTATTGACCTCAACACGAACACTCGTGTCGAACGTTTCAAATAAACGTTGCTTTAACTTTTCCGCTGAGGCTTCACTGCTAAAGGCCCCAAGCTGCAAATGCGTAAAAACCAAATCTGGTGTACTTGCATCCGCGCCTTTAGAAACAGCAGAAGCCTTATTCGGTAGGGCCTGAGGCGTCTCTTTGACAGCATCGGCAGAAGTATAGGTTTCACCTTTTGCAGGTGTAATGGCTTCAATACGAACTCTTGCCAACCCTTTTTTATGATAGTCCAATCGCACCGCGGCCGCATACGACAGATCAATTAATCGATTACCATGGAAAGGCCCACGGTCATTTACTCGAACAATCACAGATCGATCATTATCCAGATTGGTGACTTTCAAAAACGTTGGTAATGGCAAAGACTTATGGGCCGCTGAGAAAGCATACATATCATATATTTCCCCATTTGAAGTTTTATGCCCATGAAATTTTTTACCGTACCAAGATGCAGTGCCTTCGGCGGTATAACCTTTGGCTGAATCCATCACCCAATACTTTTTGCCCCAGACTTCATAAGGGTTTTTATTGCCGCCACGACTTTTGGGCTCCCATTTCGGCACCAAATCCGGTAAGTGATCCACCTTTACATCACCACTTGGTGCATGGTCCTGAAGAATACTATATCGACCGCCACCAGAGGCTTTATCCAAATCGATGTTACTACCATCATGACCAAGCACGTGCCGTGTGCTCATACAGCCACTTAAAATAAATGAACAAATGCTTATCAATAGCAGCAGTTTACTTTGCGTCATAAGCCTCGATACTTTTCGCTAATTCCAAAACAGACATGGCATAACGACGACTAGGATTATAATCCATCACCGTGAAAAAATTTTCATATGCTAACCAGTAAGACACCTCTTCTGGCGCTGTTCGTAAGCCGATCAAGCCCGTTTTATCAATCACAAAGGGCTGAGTGGGTAGCACCTTTATTGCCGACCACTCTGTCATGTCCTTACTGGGTGAACGTCCTTTATTGACTTCCTCTTCAACCTTAGCAAGATCGGCCACTTGCGCCGTGACAAACCAAGGCTGATCCGTTGTCCAACCATGGTGTTTTAAATAATTCGCCACACTACCAATGGCATCGGCTTCCGAGTGCCACAAGTCAATGTGACCATCTTGATCATAATCCAGGGCCAATTTTTGATAATTACTGGGCATGAACTGAACCATTCCCATCGCACCACTGTATGACCCTTTTGTCTCGCCAATGTTCCATTCTTCCTCTCGAGCAAGCAAAAGATAAGCTTCTAATTCACTTTGGAAGTAATCTTTTCGTCTTGGATAATCAAATGCGAGAGTGGTTAAGGAAGTGAACACATCTTTCGAACCTGTGATGCGACCGTAGTATGTTTCCACCCCAATCAGCGCCACCACAACATGAGGATCAATGCCAAACTCCAGCTCAGCTTTATCCAGCCACTTGGCATTTCGCTGAGCAAATTTCTGTCCCGCTCTCATACGATCTTTATTGACGAAGCGCGTTTTGTATTGGTAATAAGGAATTAAAACTTCCGGTTGATTGTCAGACTTTTCAATCACCTTAGGTCGGCGCTTAATGTGAGAAAATGCCAATTCTAGCGTTTTTCTATCATAGCCATGTTGTGTTGCCATTTTCTCAATAAAATCTTGCACTGACGGATTACCAGCATAAGAGTCCGCCCATTCTTGGGGTTTGTCTTCAAGCAAAGCATTACTCACTCCTGAGTTAGCCGGCAAATCCTTTTGCTCAACAGCGCTGCATGCAGTTAAACCAATTGCAACAATTACCGAAGCTGCTAGCTTAATCATTATATCGCTCTTTTATGTGTTTGAATCGACATTAAAATCCCAAACGTCGCCATAATGGTAATGATGGAAGTACCGCCATAGCTGACTAGGGGTAAGGGTACCCCAACTACAGGCAAAATTCCTGAAACCATACCAATATTTACAAACATATAAACAAAAAATGTCAGAGTAAGACTGCCCGCCAGCAAGCGTGCATAATTATCTTCGGCCATGGCCGAAATGTATAAACCTCGGGCAATAACCAATAGGTAGGCACAAATCAACAATCCACACCCAAGCATACCAAACTCTTCTGCCAATACGGCAATGATGAAATCGGTATGGCTCTCAGGTAAAAAATCTAGCTGAGCCTGTGTTCCCTCTAGCCAACCTTTACCATATAAACCACCCGAGCCGATGGCGGTTTTTGATTGAATGATGTTCCAACCTGAACCAAGTGGGTCACTTTCAGGATTTAAAAACGTCAGGACACGTTGTTTTTGATAGTCATGCATAACCTGCCATAAGGTATACCCTGCAATGGGAGCCAATGATGCCGCTCCCAAAATATAACGCCAACCAAGTCCTGCCAAAAACAACGCGAAGATCCCAGATACCGCAACCAGCAAAGACGTCCCCAAATCGGGTTGCTTAGCAATCAACAATACAGGTGCAACAATTAACCCGATGACCATCACAATTTGCTTAAAACTGGGTGGTAAAGCTTTATCTGAAAAATACCAAGCCACCATCATCGGCATGACAATCTTCATAATTTCAGACGGTTGAAAACGTAATCCACCAGGCAGAGGTAACCAGCGTTGAGCGCCTTTTGCCCCAACCCCAAACATCAGCACACCAAGCAATAATAGGACAATAAAAATGTACAAGGTCGGCGATGCACGGCGCATATATTTAGGCGGCAATTGCGCCAACACCAAACACACCATCAAGCCCACAGTGAAACGAAAGACTTGTCGTTCAATCATGGCGACATTCTGACCTGAAGCCGAATACAGCACAAACAAACCACCGCCAATCAATAACAACAAGGAACCAATCAACAAAATATCGATATGGACTAACTGCCAAAGCCGAGCATTAGCGAAGGTAAGCACCCTGCGATACAAACTCTCAGTCATTGCCTTTCCCTTTTAAATAATCATAGTGCGGTGGATACTTACCATAGAGGTAAGCATCAAACAGTTTTTTACTTAAATCGGCGGGTTTTGAACTACTGCCACCATTTTCAAAAATAGCAAAGACCGAAATTTTAGGGGCTTTCGCGGGCGCGAAACCAATGAATAATGCATGGTCATGAAGACGCTTATCGAGTTTTTCAGAATCGTATTCTTCGTCTTCTTGAAGACTGAATACTTGACCAGTCCCTGTTTTACCAGCTATGTCGTATTTGGTTCCCTGTAATCGTCTTGCCGTTCCCAAGGAATCGGTGATCACTTTACGCATGGCATTCACCATTCGTTCCCAATTACCTTGATCCTTGAGAATAATATCGTGTTCACCACCCAAATCGCCTTCAAACTGAGCGGCATCGTCGCCAATTTTATCGGCCATACGTGGATAAAAATAACGTCCCCGACTGGCCAATGCTGAAGTGGCTGAGGCAATTTGCATTGGCGTTGCCACCATAAAGCCCTGACCTATGCCAACGTTAACCGAATCCCCTGGATACCAAGGTTCTTTATATTTGGCTTTTTTCCACTCATTTGAAGGCAACAAACCAGAGCTATCACCATTCAAATCCAATAAGGTACTGCGACCAAACCCGAAACGGGAAAGAAAGTTATGAATAGGCGTGATGCCCATTTTATTGGATAATTGATAATAATAGGTATCAACCGACTCAATAATGGAACGCTCTAAATTGATCCAACCATGACCTGTTCGCTTCCAATCTCGATAACGACGGCCATCCGGGTTAATCTGATAATACCCTTTCGCAAAATATCGTTCAGTCCAAGAGGCAAAACCGTACTCCAGACCGGCTAACGCCATGAAAGGCTTAATGGTCGAAGCTGGAGGATAACCTCCACGCAATGCACGATTAAACAAAGGAAGTTTTTTAGACTGTCTAAGAGTTGAATAATCTGCAACGGAAATCCCGCGGACAAATAAATTGGGATCGAAGCCCGGCTTAGACACTAACGCAAGGATGCCACCGGTTTCGGGGTCAATCGCCACGACAGAGCCTTTATAGTCCCCCAATAAATCATAGGCATATTGCTGTAGTCGAGCATCCAAATACAGGTGCAGATCGCGACCAGGCACAGGAGACTGTCGCTCCAATTGAGACATAATACGGCCACGAGCATTTACTTCGACTTTGCTAAATCCCGCCTCACCAAACAGTTCTTTTTCGTAGAAACCTTCTATGCCCGTTTTACCTATAAACAGAGCCCCTTGATAAGCTTGCTGATCAACACGCTTTAAATCGTTCGCCGTAATTCGCCCCACATACCCTACTGCATGAGCAAAAGCTTCACCATATGGGTAATAACGCGTTAACTGAGCCTCAACTTGCACACCATCAAGACGATACAGATCAACAGAAACACGAGCCCACTCTTCGTCCGTTAATTGTGATTTTAACGTGATGGATTGGTAAGGGCGGCGATATTCTCTCAAACGACTGTCAAAGTTTTCCCATTCGCTGTCAGAGATCTCTATGATGTTGGACAGCTCTTTTCTCAGCCCAATAAAATCCTCAACCCGTTCCGGTGTCACCGTCAAACTGTGAATGGGACGATTATCAGCCAGCACTAAACCATTGCGGTCATAGATTAAACCTCGGGGAGGAGGATCTGTCACCAGCATGACGCGGTTGTCATCGGCTTTGGTTTGATACAAATCGTATTCAATCACCTGCAGGTAAAACAGGCGAGCCAACAAAATACAAACTAAGACTATGACAAAGATTGCAGCGGCAACCACCCTATGCTGAGTGAGGCGCTGCTCTTGACGATAATTACGGAATTGTTGATCTTGACGACTCACCTACTACACCTACCTGTGATACGGATGATTATTCATTAAAGTCCAAGCTCGATATATTTGCTCAGCCAATATGATTCTCACCATTGGATGAGGAAGGGTTAGACGTGATAGTGACCAGACTTGATCTGCTCGTGCAGTACACCTAGGATCCAAACCATCTGGACCACCAACCAATAAAGAGACATTATAACCATCCATACGCCATTGCCCGGTTTGGTCAGCCAGCTGCTCAGTTGACCACTCTTTACCTAATACCTCCATCGCAATGACCTTGTCGCCTGCCGGAATCGCATCCAGCATGGCGTCACCTTCTTTGCGAATCGCTTTTGCTATATCCGTATTTTTACCCCGAGGAGACATAGGAATCTCTACGGTTTCTAACGCAAAATCTTTCGGAAGACGCTTGGCATAATCCTCATAACCCTGGACTACCCATTTGGGCATTTTATTTCCGACAGCAATCAATCGCACACGCATCTAACGAAGCCTTATCTTTCTTCTGGCTTAATATCCCATAATTTTTCTAGATCGTAGAAAGTACGAGCTTCTTCTGTCATCACATGCACCACAACGTCATGTAAATCCACTAACACCCAATCACTTCCCATATCACGACCTTCCGTACCTAAAGGCTGCAACCCCTTCTGTTTTAGAAACTCGAACACGTTTTGCCCTAATGAGTGAACGTGTCTTTTCGATGTACCGGTACAAATGACCATGTAGTCCATCATGTCTGTATGATCCGCTACATTCAACACAGTGATCTTGTCACCTTTGACATCTTCTAACGCTTCGACAGCAAACGCTAAGATTTGATCCGCTGTGAGATTAATTTGACTCATATATTTACATTTTCCTATCGATATAATTGATGTTTTTCTATGTAGTTTTGCACAGGCTCAGGTAATAAATACGCAATGGACTTATCTTTTCTCGCTAAAGATCGAATCATACTAGAGGAAATACCCAATGGCGTTAAAGTTTCAAACCAGACCAGCCCTGACGGCATGCATTGTAACTCATGCGGCGAAGAGGCACGATAGTTTTCACTAAAGCTACTTAACTCAGAAATAAGATCTGGCTCCCAACCTGGACGAGAGACCACAAACAAGTGCGCATATTTGATCAAATCCTGCCAATTATGCCAGGTTGGTAAAGACAGAAAGCTGTCCATGCCTAACACCATCACCAAGGGTTCATCTGGACCGATTTGAGCACGAATTTCACGCAAAGTATCGGCTGTATAACTTGGTCCCTCACGGGTTATTTCCCGATCATCTACCAACAAACCATCATGACTGCTAATGGCTAACTTCACCATATCCAAGCGCTGTTGTGGGGTAATGCTAGGCTGTCTCTTATGAACCGGCTGGAAGCACGGAATGAGTCGTAAGTTGGCGTATTGATAACCGTCTAAAATATCCACTGCGGTGCGTAAATGGCCATTATGAATAGGATCAAATGTCCCCCCCATAATGGCCACGCCTTTTTTCTTGAGCCCGGCTCTAGAATCAATTGTCACGGGTATGACCATCGCCCAGAACGATGTATTTCTGACTGGTTAAACCAACCAAACCAACAGGACCACGTACGTGTATTTTATCGGTTGAAATACCTATTTCAGCACCAAGACCGTATTCAAAGCCATCAGCAAATTGTGTCGAAGCATTCACCATAACGGAAGCAGAATCAACGCCAGCCATGAAAACACGAGTCTTAGAGTAATTCTGGGAAACAATAGCATCCGTGTGATGAGAACCATATTTATTGATATGAAGAATCGCCTCATCCATATCATTCACTATCTTTACAGAAAGCTTAGGCGCCAAATATTCTGTATACCAATCTTCTTCGCTGGCTTCGCCAATAGCAGAAGAAATCGCCTGAGAAGCGACACACCCAACTAACTCAACATTCTTTTCTTGATAGGCGTAAACAATCCTAGGTAAAAAGTCTTCCGCTACTTCTTTATGGACAAGCAAAGACTCCATTGCACCACACACACCATAGCGACGAGTTTTGGCGTTAATAATAATAGAAAGAGCCTTATCAAAATATGCCTCATCATCAATATACACATGGCAATTACCATCCAGATGCTTAATCACTGGCACCCGTGCATCCTGACTAATACGCTTAATCAAGCCTTTGCCGCCACGGGGTACAATCACATCAACAAATTCTGGCATGGTGATCAACTTACCCACAGCGTCTCTGTCTGTGGTGTTTAATACTTGCACCGCGTGCTCAGGCAAACCTGACTTTTCTAGACCTAGGATAACCGCTTGAGCAATAGCTTGGTTAGAATAAAAAGCCTCTGATCCACCACGTAAAATGGTTGCATTGCCAGACTTTAAACATAGACTCGCTGCATCAATCGTCACATTGGGCCGGGATTCATAAATAATACCGATAACCCCGAGAGGCACACGCATCTTGCCAACTTGAATCCCTGATGGACGATAAACCATATCGGTTATTTCACCGATAGGATCTGGTAACGTCGCCACCTGCTTTAGACCCTCAATCATACCGTCAATACGAGCATCCGTGAGCAACAAGCGATCCAACATAGCGGAGTCCAAACCTTTTTCTTCACCGCTTTTCATGTCTTTCGCATTTTCTTCGATCAGTTTGGGGCGGGCAATTTCCAACGCTTCAGCCATGGCAAATAAAGCCATGTTTTTTTCTTCCGTTGACGCCTTCGCAAGCAAGCGAGAAGCCGCTCTAGCCTGCTGCCCAATTTGATTCATATACGATTCTAAAGACATTTTTCATCTCAAACTAAATAATAAAAAATACGCATCTGACAATAAAATCAGTCAAATACTTCTATGTGAAACAGTATACTATCACAATATATTTATTCGTCCTGTGCAGTTTCACATGAAAGGATCCAAACGTGCCCCCAACTGACGCCTTCCACTTTTCTCCCATTGGTATTGTCCATTCTTGCTACCAAGAAAAATTCGGCATCCCAAGGCAGCCTGGACTCGTCACCATGGCGACAGCGCAATTAGAATTGCTTCCACCCTACAATCGACTTGACACTCTGGATGGCCTTGAAGCCTATTCACACATTTGGCTTCAGTTCGTATTTCACGCCTGCATCAGCGAAGGCTGGAAAGCCAAAGTTCGCCCACCTAGATTAGGTGGAAAAAGCAAAATGGGAGTCTTTGCTACAAGGTCAACACACCGCCCCAATCCAATTGGTTTGTCTGTGGTAAAAATAGGCAAAATTCACCAACACGATAAACGCATTTTGATCGACCTTCATGGTGCCGACTTACTGGATGGCACCCCTATCCTAGACATAAAACCCTATTTACCCTATTCAGATAGTCTTCCTCAAGCGACTAGTTCATTTACCCCAACAGCCGAAAGAAGCCAATGCAAACCCGTAATATTCACAGAAGAAGCAAAACGACAATGTGATGTTTTTTCTGCGAGCTTAGGAAAAGACCTTTATACTTTAATCACACAAATCATAGAGCAAGACCCTAGGCCGTCGTATTTAGCCAATCAGATTGATCGAGAGCATGGCATCAGCTTGTGGGACTTAAACATTAAATGGCAGGCAAAGAACCAACATTTCGAAATCTTTGAGATTGAGAAAATGAAGTGAGGCTAAGTATGATCAAAAAACACTTTTTAAATACTTATAAGAAAATCAACCAGCTTAATCCAAATCACACAAGTGACGCCGGTCACGACACAACACACGATGAACCATCAGCGAACATTTATCGATCAAAAAAAGATGAAAAACTAATCAAAGATTTTCACTATGCAAAATTCCAAGAAAACCTAAATAAGACAAAGAAAAACAATAAGTTAAAAGAACTAATTGAAAAAGAAGACTGGAATGAAGAGGACGTGAAAGCGCTTTTAGATTCATTAAACTAACCATAAGCTAGCTATACCCATGGTTATCCACATGTTTTGTGTATAGTTTTGTTGTCAAGAATATACATCAAAAAATACGCATAAAAAAAGCGAGCCAGAGGCTCGCTTTTTCATCAAGACGAAAGAGTAAAAATTACTCTTGGCCTTCTAGTTGTGCTTTGATCAAATCACCGATAGTGGTAGGACCATTTGCTTCAACTTGTTGCTTCTCAGAGTGAGACTTCATCGCCGCTTTTTCTTCAGTAGCATCTTTCTGCTTGATAGAAAGCGTGATAGTACGAGCTTTACGATCAACATTGATGATCGCCGCTTCTACAGAGTCACCTTCTTTAAGAGCGGTTGTTGCATCTTCAACACGTTCGCGGCTGATTTCAGATACTTTAAGAGTCGCTTCAACACCTTCAGAAAGTGTTACAACAGCGCCTTTAGCATCAACTTCAGAAACAGTACCGTTTACGATAGTGCCTTTGTCGTTTTCAGCAACGTAAGCTAGGAAAGGATCTTCTTCTAGTTGTTTAACACCTAGAGAGATACGCTCGCGCTCAGCATCGATAGACAATACAACTGTTTCTAGCATATCGCCTTTCTTGTATTGACGAACAGCTTCTTCACCAGCTTCATCCCAAGATAGGTCAGAAAGGTGAACTAGGCCGTCAATGCCGCCGTCAAGACCGATGAATACACCGAAGTCAGTGATAGACTTGATGGCACCAGAGATCTTGTCGCCTTTGTTGAAAGAAGTAGCAAATTCTTCCCATGGGTTCATTGTGCACTGCTTGATACCCAAAGAGATACGACGACGTTCTTCGTCGATATCAAGAACCATAACCTCAACTTCGTCGCCAATTTGAACAACTTTAGATGGGTGGATGTTCTTGTTAGTCCAGTCCATTTCAGAAACGTGAACAAGACCCTCAACACCCTCTTCCAACTCGGCAAAACAACCGTAGTCAGTCAAGTTAGTAACTTTAGCCGTTACTTTAGTGTTCTCTGGGTAACGTGCTTTGATTGCTACCCATGGATCTTCACCCAATTGCTTAAGACCTAGAGATACGCGGTTGCGCTCACGGTCGAACTTAAGAACTTTAACATCGATCTCATCGCCAACAGCAATGATTTCGCTTGGGTGCTTAATGCGTTTCCAAGCCATGTCAGTGATGTGTAGAAGACCATCAACACCACCAAGATCAACGAACGCACCGTAGTCAGTAAGGTTCTTAACGATACCTTTAACTTCTTGACCTTCTTCAAGAGAGGCAAGCAATGTTTCACGTTCAGCGCTGTTAGTCGCTTCCATAACGGCACGACGAGAAACAACAACGTTGTTACGTTTTTGATCAAGCTTGATAAGTTTGAACTCTAGATCCACACCTTCCAAGTGAGACGTGTCGCGGATTGGGCGAACATCTACCAAAGAACCAGGTAAGAAAGCACGGATGTTAGCGATATCAACAGTGAAGCCACCTTTGACCTTACCGTTAATCACACCGTGAACAATGGCATTTTCTTCGTAAGCTTTTTCAAGCACAGACCAAGTCTCTGCACGCTTAGCTTTTTCACGAGACAATTTAGTCTCACCGAAACCATCTTCAACAGCGTCAAGTGCAACTTTTACTTCGTCACCGATGTTTAAGTTGAACTCACCACTTTCCGTTAGGAACTGAGAACGAGGAATTACGCCTTCAGATTTAAGACCTGCATGAACAGTTACCCATTCATTGTCGATATCAACAATGATACCAGTAACAATTGAGCCTGGTGCCATTTCGACACTTTGTAGGCTTTCTTCAAACAGTTCTGCGAAGCTTTGAGTCATTGTATTTCCTATATAATCGACCTAGTTGAACTAAGTCTTAGCCACACTGCCAGCAAGATGTGGGTCAATTTTTATAAAATTTGCGATACAGGTTTACTGGCTCCCATATCGACTTGGTCAACATTTAAACTATTTTAGCACACTTAACCTACAAAAAAGAACACATGCAAAAAGAACAAGCTACACGAAGCCAGCCTTGGCTGTTTCAGCAAGGATGATTTCGACAACTTGTTCTATGGTTAAGTCAGTACTATCGATTACAAGCGCACCAGCCGCAGGTACAAGTGGTGCAATAACACGATTTGCATCGCGCTCGTCACGCTCTTTAATCGTTTTGACTAATGTGTCTAGATTAACAGTTTCACCTTTTTGCTGCAATTGCAGAAGACGTCTTTGTGCTCGCTCTTCGGCTGACGCGGTGAGAAAAATCTTAATCTGCGCAGATGGAAAAACAACGGTCCCCATATCACGACCATCGGCCACCAAACCTGGCGACTGAGCAAACGCTCGCTGGCGAAGCAATAAACCTTGACGCACTTCTGGAATCGCAGCCAACTTTGAAGCGGCATTACCGACTTCTTCCGTTCGAATGGCTTGAGTCACACCCTCGCCTTCAAGCACTATTTCAACCTTGCCTTCCGCCGACTGCTGGAACTGGATGTCCAGATGCTCAGCCAATACCTTTAATGTTTCCACATCATTTTCAGACATACCGTGGTGCGACACTGCCAATGCCAAAAGTCGATATAAAGCACCACTGTCTAACAAATGCCATCCCAGCTTTTCCGCAACTAATTGACTGACTGTGCCTTTACCAGCACCACTTGGGCCATCAATCGTAATAACCGGGCCTTGGTTAATCATAACAATTCCTCTTAAATAACTATTGCGCAACTGAGCAATGCAAACCTAATTGCCTAGCCTGCGCATCTAACTCACTAAATTCTTCTAATAATGTTTGGCAATCTTCTATCTGAGTAACCGTTTTACTTCTTGCTCCAAGCACCAACATGGCCAACGCCAAATATTGATCACCTGCACAGTCTAATTCCCCTCCCTGTGGAACACCGCCATCAATCCTCAAACAACCACTTTCAACTTGAGCATTCACCTGCACTAAATTACAAGCCTCTACCAAAGCCAATACTCTATCTTCGTGATAATACGGAAGCTGCCCAATACCTTCGATTCTAGATTCACCTTTGGCATAAGCCGCTGCGACACATAGTAACGGCATGAGCGTTCTTAACTGACAGGTCTGATCAACAGACAATTGAAACGCTGACAACTCGGCAAAACGCACCAACACCTGCCCTTCATACAAACCAGCAGCATTTCTATCGGGCAATTCAATATCGGCTCCCATCTGTTTAAGCAAGGTAAAATAAGCAAAGGCTCTGGCATCCAAACCAAGGTTCGTCATCACTAATTCCGAACCAGGCAATAAGCTTGCAAGCAAGGCCATCCAAGCGCAGCTGTACATGTCCGCTACTATCTCAACATCCGTCGAGACGAGTTCACCCGATGCAACCGACACGGCCGTTTTCGAACGCGAAATCCTCACACCAAAACCTTGTAACAAGACTTCCATTTGCGTCACGTCTTCTGGCGCTTCGGTCAAATTCGCCTCTTGCTCAGCAAACAAACAAGCCATAAAGGCACTAACGATTAACTTTTGTGAAGCTCCTTCTAAACTTAGAGAAAAAGCAGCCTGTTGCGTCGGACACATTTTTACCGGCAAACAATCCTTTCTCTCAAACTCAAGCTCAGTTCCCATCGCTCTCATTAAATCGAATACATCCGCTCGCACGTGATTTAAAAGAGGATCATCGGCTGTTACAGAAACCACGAAAGGCTGCCCAGCCAAAACAGGCAACAATACATATAAACTTAATTCAGATTGATGCAAATTAATCGGGGCTATTGGCGCTTTCAAACCTCGCAAACCAACACCATGAACCCGTAACGAGCTCTCGGATAAGGTTTCGATCACCACCCCCATGTCTCGTAGCGCTTGAATCGTGACGCGAACCCCACCATCCAAACAAACATTGGTCAAATGACTCACGCCTCTTGAAAGCGCAGCCATAGTAATCGCAATATGTGACAAGGATTTGTCACCTGGCAAAGAAACCTTGCCTTTTATGACAGAGGCCGGCAAAACCGACAAAGAAACCGAGCTGGTATCTTTTTGCGGTGCAATAGTACGCTGTTCAAGCAACCTTAAGAAATGATCTCGAGCAGACTTTGCGCGAGTAAAGACACCAAACATACTTGCGCCATCACCTTGCTCAATCGCATCACGCATATCAGCCAAACGCTCGGTAAACTGATCCAGCGTCGCCAAGGTAGCGTCTTTATTGGCTAAGAATACATCTCGCCACATCACAGGGTCACTGGAAGCAATTCGCGTAAAATCACGAAAACCGCCCGCAGCAAATTTAAACACATCCTGGCTTCGATCACTGTTCGCCAATGCATCAACCAAGGTATAGGCCAATAAATGAGGCAAATGACTAGACGACGCCAACACATGATCATGGTGATCAACGTCCATGCTCACGACATCCGCTCCAATCGCCCGCCACAATCGATGCAAACGATCCACCAACACAGGATCACTATCGGCAACAGGCGTAACAATCGCCATGTGCTTTTCAAACAACTGAGGATTGGCTGCCAACACACCACTTTTCTCTGCGCCAGCAATTGGATGACCTGGAATAAAGTTAGCCGGCATACAACCAAACACCGTCACCGCAGCCTCAACCACACTACCTTTGGTTGAACCAACATCGGTCAACAAGGTATGAGCAGCAAGATACGGTTTGATTTCGGCCAACACAGACGCCATAGCTCGCACCGGTGTCGCCAACACAATCACATCCATTTGAGCTATGAATTGCTCAGTTAATTCAGCTGGGTAATCAATTACCCCTGTCGAAACCCCTAAAGCCAACTCACCTTCACGGCGGTCAACCGCATAAAGCTCCGCTAACCCTCTTTCTTTTAACGCTTTCGCGAAAGAGCCACCAATCATTCCTAAGCCAACAATCATGACTTTGCCAAATGGAAGTTGGTCGTGTTTCAACCGATTTTCTGTCAACTTAAATTCATCCATGACCAATTACAGCACCGCCACAGGATAAGATCCCAATACTTTTACTTCAGACGCACGGCCTCGCAGCTCATCAATGACGGCACGACACGCTTCATCTTGATGATGACCGACAAAATCAATGTAAAAGATATAACCCCAACGACTCATTAAGGAAGGACGTGTCTCTAGGCGAGTCATATCGACGTCATGACGCTCAAACGCTTCCAACAAATGATACAAAGCCCCTGGTTCATTTTTCGCGCTGATCAATAAAGAAGTTTTGTCTTTTCCACTTGGTGGCACATCTTGAGAACCAACAATCAAGAACCGAGTGGTATTATCAGGGTGATCCTCAATGTTAGAAGACGCTTTCACCAAACTGTATAACTCACAGGCCACTTCACCGGCAATCGCCGCAATGGCACGGCCACTTAGACCCGCTTCTGATGCCAGTCGCGCCGCCTCGGCATTCGAGCTTACAGCGACACGTTCAACATGCGGCCAATAACGATCCAACCAAGCACGACACTGAGCCAAAGACTGCTGATGAGAATAAATGTGCGTCACATCATCCGCATTTACATTTGGACTTAACAATAAATGATGATGAATGCGCTCTTCCACCTCACCACAAATTTTCAATTGCGAATCACGGAAGGTATCCAAAGTATGATTCACCACACCTTCGGTAGAATTTTCAACCGGCACGACACCATAGTTAGCTGCGCCAGACTCCACTTCACGAAACACTTCATCAATCGCCGCCATTGGCGCGCTGATGATGGATTTACCAAAGTGCTTTAATGCCGCCTGCTGAGTAAAGGTTCCTTCCGGGCCTAAAAAAGCAATACGCATTGGTTTTTCTAACGCCAAACATGAAGACATAACCTGACGAAAAATTTTCGCCATTTCTTCATTGCCAAGCGGCCCTTCATTTCGCTCCATAACGCGACGAAGCACCTGCGCTTCACGCTCAGGACGATAAAATACGACCGCCTCATCTCCCTGATCAGCCAGCTTAACTTCGGCCACTTTTTCGGCACATCGAGCTCGCTCATTGATAAGAGATTGAATCTGAGAATCAATACTGTCAATGCGATCACGCAATAAAGGCAATGTCGTAGGCACAGCCTGCTTAGAATTAGACATAAACTTACCCGTAACGTTTCTCAAAAGCTTTCATGAAATCAATTAACGCCTCAACCCCTTCCATTGGCATGGCATTGTATATACTGGCACGCATGCCACCAACAGAACGATGCCCTGCTAACGTTCGCAGACCAGCAGCGTCCGATTCTTCCAAGAAACGCGCTTCAAGCGAGTCATCCGCCAGAGTAAAAGGCACATTCATACGAGAACGAAAAGCAGGGTCAATCGGGTTAGCATAAAAAGCACTTTGATCAATGTAATCATAAAGTGTTTGTGCTTTTTTCTTATTAATTGCTTCCATAGCCTCAACGCCACCTTGCTCTTCCAACCACTCAAACACCAAATCCGCTAAGTAGATGGCGAAAGTTGGCGGTGTATTCACCATAGAATCGTGCTTGGCCAAATTGGCAAAATTCCAAATAGTCGGCAATTTATCATCACATCGCGCCAACAAATCCTTACGGATAATGCAAATTACAATCCCTGCAGGCCCCACGTTTTTCTGTGCGCCAGCGTAAATAACACCATATTTATTGACATCAATTTTGCGCGACAAAATCGTTGACGACAAATCCGCCACAATCGGCAAATCCGTTTCAGGCAAATCCGCAAACTCTAACCCGCCAATGGTTTCATTTGAACACAAGTGTAAATACGCAGCCGATTCATCCAATGCTAACTGATCAAAGTTTGGCACACTGGTGTAGTTATCCGATTTACTTGATCCCACCACCTTTACATTGGTGTATTTTTTAGCTTCGTTAATTGCTTTCGTTGACCAAGCACCAGTGTCTAGATAACAAGCCGAATCATAGCCACTGGTCAAGTTCGCTGGAATTTGAGCAAACATAGTGGAAGCACCACCCTGAACAAACAATATTTCGTAGTCATCGCCAATCTCTAACAAGCGCTTTAGGCGTGCTTTTGTAGACGCTAAGATTGACATAAACTCTGTACTACGGTGACTCATCTCCATGACAGAAACACCAGCACCATGCCAATCCAACAACTCGGCTTGGGCTTTTTTCAAAACTGCCTCTGGAAGCGCCGCTGGACCAGAACAAAAATTGTACACTCGACTCATCCCGTGTTTACCTCTACAAATCAGGATCCAATCTAAACAAAAGCGACGCATCAAGTGCGCCGCTTTATTACTACTTAATCTTCTGCTGCGTCGGGCTCTTCAGCGGCCGCCGCTTGATTATCTGTCTCAGGCGCCTGTTGCTCGTCATCTTCGTCTTCACCTTCCTCGTCTTCTTCGACGCGAACGACACCAACCAGGTGCTCGTCATTGGTTAAACGAATCAATGTCACACCTTGGGTATTACGCCCCTGACAAGACACTTCGCTGACACGAGTACGCACCAAGGTACCTTGATCCGTAATCAACATGATCTCATCGGTTTCCTCGACCTGAGTCGCACCGACTACTGGGCCGTTACGATCAGAGACCTGAATACCGATAACACCTTGACCACCACGACCATAAACTGGGAAATCATCCACTAAGGTACGCTTACCGTAACCATTCTCACAAGCCATCAGCACAGCCGCGCCTTCTTGAGGAACAATTAGAGAAACCACTTTCGCACCTTCTCCTAGACGAATACCACGAACACCAGCGGCAGTACGGCCCATTGCTCGAACATCCCCTTCAGAGAAACGAATGGTCTTACCTGAGCTTGAAACCAACATAATGTCGTCTTCGCCAGAGGTTTGCGCCACACCAACCAAAGCATCGGTTTCATCTAAATTCAGCGCAATCAACCCCGTCGAACGTGGGCGAGCAAAATGCTCCATCGCCGTTTTCTTAACCGTACCATTGGCCGTCGCCATAAAGATGTAGCTGCTTGCTTCTTGCACATCTTCTTCATCATCAGAATCATTTTTTTCTGGTGCTGTTAATGGCAACAAGGCAGAAACATGCTCCCCTTCTGCCAATGGCAATAAGTTCACAATCGGACGACCTTTCGAAGAACGACTGGCCACCGGAATCTCAAACACACGCAACCAATACACTTTACCAAAGTTGGTAAACAGCATGACGGTGTCATGACTGCTGGTCACCAATAGGTGATTAATGTGATCTTCTTCCTTCATAGCTGACGCTGACTTACCACGACCACCGCGACGCTGAGCTTTGTATTCCTCAAGCGGCTGTGATTTGGCATAACCCGTGTCTGAAATGGTCACTACCATAGGCGCTTCATCGATCAAATCAGCAATTGTCAGATCCTGGCGTGACGTTAAAATCTCTGTACGACGAACATCGCCGAACATTTCACGCACTTCTTCCAACTCTTCACGGATCACTTCCATTAGGCGCATTGGATTCGACAAAATCTCCAACAGCTCACCGATCAAATCAATCAATGAACGGTATTCGTCCATTAATTTTTCATGTTCCAGCCCCGTTAAACGGTGCAAACGCAAATCCAAAATAGCTTGAGCCTGCTCTGGAGATAAATGATAAGTACCATCTACAAAACCAAACTCTGGGGCTAAATCATCAGGACGACACGCGTCAGAACCGGCACGTTCAAGCATCGCCATGACGTTGCCTGGCTGCCATGATTCTGCAACCAATTTTTCTTTCGCTTCCGCCGAGGTTGGTGAGTTTCGAATCAGCTCGATCACACGATCAATATTCGCCAGCGCCACAGCCAAACCTTCAAGGATATGACCACGCTCGCGAGCTTTACGTAATTCAAAAATAGTTCGGCGAGTAACCACTTCACGGCGGTGCTTAACGAAACATTCCAAAATTTGCTTCAAGTTAAGCAATTGTGGACGACCATCAACCAAGGCCACCATATTCATACCGAATACAGACTGCAGTTGAGTTTGAGTGAAAATATTGTTGACCACCACATCTGGATTCTCACCACGACGCAGTTCAATCACGATGCGCATACCGTCTTTATCAGACTCATCACGCAGCTCACTAATACCTTCAAGCTTTTTGTCTTTTACCAGCTCAGCAATTTTTTCAATCACTTTCGCTTTATTAAGCTGGTATGGAATTTCAGTGAAGACGATGGACTGACGATTGCCTTTTTCCATGTCCTCAATGTGGTGGCGAGCACGCATGTAAATACGGCCACGACCTGTTTTGTAGGCTTCAATAATACCAGCACGGCCATTAATGAAGGCCCCTGTTGGAAAATCAGGTCCTGGAATGCGCTCAATCAATTCATCGATTGTAATGTCATTATTATCAATGACAGCCAAACAACCATCGATCACTTCACCTAGATTATGTGGTGGGATATTAGTGGCCATACCAACAGCGATACCAGCCGAACCGTTTACTAACAGTCCAGGTACACGTGCAGGCAAGACCTCAGGCATGAACTCAGTACCGTCGTAGTTAGGTACAAAGTCGACCGTTTCCTTCTCTAAATCCATAAGAAGATGATGAGAAATCTTCTCCATACGGATCTCGGTGTAACGCATCGCCGCGGCACTATCACCATCAACAGAACCAAAGTTTCCTTGGCCATCGACTAGGGTGTAGCGCATGGAAAATGGTTGCGCCATACGGACTATCGTATCGTAAACCGCGGAGTCACCATGAGGGTGATATTTACCGATTACGTCACCAACGATACGCGCTGATTTTTTATACGGTTTATTCCAATCATTTTTAAGCTCATTCATCGCAAATAGAACACGACGGTGAACAGGTTTTAACCCATCTCGTACATCTGGTAATGCTCGACCCACGATAACACTCATCGCATAATCGAGATAAGACCCTTTAAGTTCATTCTCGATACTGACGGGAATAATTTCTTTGGCTAATTCACCCATAGATACAATCGATCCTTATGCCTCGTAAGCCCGAAGGGCTTCCTAATATCTTTTTTTATAAGCGCCGCATTATACCACAAGGAAATAAATAACACCCCTTCCAGTCGGATGTTTTGTTGCCTATTCGTGTAATTATGATCTCTCTGCCATTTTGCCCCGTAAAATTCTTTGTCTGGGGTCAAAATGTCATGCATGAAAAGTGCAAAACAAGAATTGTTATTGGTCTCTATAAAGTCTTGACGCTATACTTATTCCAATGACTACAGGTGGGCTTTCTTTCAACCCCTTAACCGCACAATAACCTGAGTCCAACCCACCGGACGTATCAATCATCCAATGTATATAAGGCATATCCATGACAACGAACACTCAACAAACTAACGTCGATCTTGATGAAGTCGCCAAATTTGAAGCGCTAGCCAGTCGTTGGTGGGACACCGAAAATGAATTCAAACCATTACACGACATCAACCCTCTACGCACAAACTACATTAATGAACGCGCTGGCCTAGAAGGTAAAAAAATCATCGACATCGGCTGTGGCGGCGGCATTCTGTCAGAAGCCATGGCTCAGCACGGCGCTCAGGTGAAAGGCATTGATATGGGCGAAGCGCCATTGGCTGTTGCCAAGCTTCACTTAGAAGAATCCAACTTAGAGATTGATTACGAGCGCATCACAGCGGAACAGATAGCCGAGCGTGAAGCAGGACAATACGACGTGGTGACCTGTTTAGAAATGCTTGAGCATGTACCAGACCCGGCCTCGGTTATCCGTGCCTGCATGACGTTGGTCAAACCAGGCGGACATGTATTCTTCTCGACCATCAACCGCAATCCGAAAGCGTATTTATTTGCCATCATTGGTGCAGAGTACATTCTCAACATGCTGCCAAAAGGGACACACGACTACGCCAAATTCATTCAGCCAGCCGAACTAAACAACTACGCCAGAAAGGCGGGACTAGAAGTTCAGCATATGACTGGGATGACCTACAACCCGCTAACGAAAGTCTACAAACTCACCGACAAAGACGTGTCCGTTAACTACTTAATGCACACCCAAAAACCCACCGCCTAACACAAGGCACAAGGAGGAGATATGTTCGATTATCAAGCCCCAAGCCAACTACTATCAGGCAAAATCATTCTAGTCACAGGCGCAGGAGACGGCATTGGTAAAGCCGCCTCACTCACCTACGCAAAACACGGTGCTACGGTTATCTTATTAGGCCGTACGATAAAGAAGCTAGAAGCGGTTTATGACGAGATCGAACGCAATGGTAACCCACAAGCCGCTATCGTCCCACTTAATCTAGATGGCGCTTCTGAGCACGAATACTTAGAGCTGGCCAACACTTTAAAAAGCGAGTTCAGTCAGCTCGATGGCATTTTACACAACGCCAGTTTGCTGGGAGACAGAACCGAACTGAAACACTATGATCCCACACTTTTCGATCAAGTCATGCGCGTCAATGTCATGAGCCAGCTCATGCTGACACAAGCTCTTTTCCCATTACTAGAGCAGTCTCCAGCCGCTTCCATTATCTTTACGTCTTCTGGAGTAGGTCGTACTGCCAAACCTAAATGGGGTGCTTATGCCGTCTCTAAATTCGCCACAGAAGCCATGATGGAATTATTTGCCAATGAGCTTACTGACAGCAACCCCAATATCCGCGCCAACGCCATTAATCCTGGCGCCACCAGAACCGCCATGCGCGCGTCAGCTTATCCAAACGAAGACCCACAAACCCTCCCAACTGCCGACGACATCATGCCTCTTTACCTTTACCTAATGGGTAAAGACAGCCTGACAATCAACGGTCAATCCATCAATGCGCAATAAATAATTCGTAATTTCAGCAATGGGGGCATTCTCCCCCATTGCATCCATTCTGCGGCATCAGTTAACCTGAAGTCATGACCAAAGCCGTAACTTTCATTTGTTTTCTTTTTAGCCTTTCCTATAGTTGTGCTCTATTTTCAGCACAAGAAACAAAGACGCCCGAAACATCGTCCGAAAACGCTTTAACAAAAGATACTACTTTAACAAGCGGCACCCTCACGCCTGCCCCCCCTCTTCCTCAGAACATCATTTCCGACCACACAGGCACTCTAAATAACAATTCAGACGCTCTAAGTGATAACTCAGTCACGTTAAACGGCAACACAGAAAACCATCAAACTTCCGACACAATGGACAAGCAAAAACCGACAAAGGATAAAGAGACAAACCTTGTCGTTCACGACACCTTGATCGGTAAAATTGAAGAAATCCCACATAAAAGCCGCACTGATCAGAGCAACTATCATTTCATCACCCTCTCTAACGGACTGAAAGTGACGCTCGTCAGCGACCCGCAAGCCGAAAAGTTTGCCGCCTCACTGTCTGTAAAGGTAGGCAGCTTTCAGGACCCAAACAAGCAACTTGGACTGGCTCACCTAGTGGAGCATATGCTGTTTCTTGGCACCGAAAAATACCCCAAATCTGGTGATTACCAACACTACATCCACGACCACGCTGGAACACACAATGCTTACACCAGCACAGACACCACCAACTTCTTTTTTGACGTCAAACCATCTGCCTATGAAGGGGCTCTAGATAGATTTTCACAATTTTTTATTGCCCCCTTGTTTAGCGAGTCATTAACCCAGAGGGAAAAAAATGCTGTCGATGCGGAATATAAAGCCAAAATCAAAACGGACAGCCGTCGTAACAATCAAGCTTTAAAAACACTTATCAACCCAAAGCACCCCTACAGTCGCTTTACGGTGGGAAACTTAAAAACCCTCAAAGACAGACCCAAGCACCCTCTAAGAGAACAAGTGCTCAACCTATACAAACAACACTATTACGCTGAAAACATGGCCTTAGTCCTAGTTGCCAACCTAGCTCATGAACCACTGGCCAAGCTTGCACAACACTATTTCTCTAACATTCCCAAACAGACCAAACAGACCAAACAGACCAAACAGCCCGTTTTAGTTGAGACCTACCCAGACTTAATCAAGACCAACTTAGAACAACCAAAATTGCAATTTGTGCGCTCTTTCTCTGATCGCAACAGCGTTCGTTTTCACTATCAAATTCCAGCACAAGGACAGAACTACAAAACTCAACCCACACGCTACCTGTCCTATGTTTTAGGTAACGAAAACAAGCAATCCCTCTATTCAACTCTAAAGAACGAAGACTTAATCACCAGCATCTCAGCCTCAACAAGTAAAGACTATGGTCATAATGCTTTTTTCACGGTGAGCATTAACCTGACAAATAAGGGCATGACACAAATAAACCAGGTAGCGAAACATTTTTTCGCAAGCATTAGCTTACTTAAATCCTCCCCAGTTAACCCCATGTACCTTGATGAAGGGTTAAAATTAAGCCGCTTAATGTTTAACAATCAAAGCTATGTTCCGCCGATTCGACTCGCCCGCGCACTTTCTTCACGTATGTTAACCGTAGATACTATGGATCTACTTGGCAGTTATAGAGTGGAAAAAACCGCCACGCAAGAAGAGGTTCAAGCGCTTTTAAAGCACCTCACCCCTAACAATCTACTAATACAAATCGCCAGCCAACAAAACTTCCCTGAAAAATGGGCCGCCGAACCTTCTCACTGGCTAGAAGAACCCTGGTATCAAACGAATTACAGCAACCACCATTTTAGCCAAGCCTTTCTGAACATGATGAGTTTGGCCGTAAAAAACACATTTGTTAGCCTTCCACAAAAAAACCTTTTTATCCCCAACACCCTTGAGCTGGTAGACGAAAAAGACGATAAACCAACACCAATATTTGAAAAGCAAGGCTTTCGCTTCTGGCATAAATCCGATCCAAGTTTTAACAAACCAACGGCAATGAATTTTTTAGCCATCCGCTTTGATCATGCAAGCGATACCGCCAAACACATCCTAGCCAATCGATTATGGACACGATTGTTCAATGCCAGCATCAGCGAAGCTACCTACTCACCCTACGTTGCTGGCCTGGGTTACAGCTTCTACCCACATGCTAACGGCGTCACCATTCGTACCAACGGCTACTCAGACAAACAAGACGAGTACTTAACTTGGTTAGTCGATCAACTGTTTCTCTATCGCCCCAACCTAGAAAAATTCGAACAGGCAAAACAACAGTTAGCAACAGACTTTAAAAACCAGCAAAACCGACAAGCTTTCCGCAATGCCAACACAGCGTTCAACACACTCATCACTAAAAACAGCCACACCACAGAAACCCTCAAACAAGCCCTGCAAGCCTTGCCCTTTAGCGACTACAAAAACTTCATTAAACACGCCAGAGAAAGCTTTAACATAGTGGCTTACAGTACTGGCAACGTCACTAAAGCAAACACTGAAAAACTGGCCGAAACCCTATACCAGCGTTTCACTGGTCGCCTTGTTGATCGCACACCAGTCAAGATCAAAACCAAGAACATTCTTCCGCACCAAAGACTTCATGCGCCTTTCACCTCCAGCAGTGACGACAACGTTATTCTCTATACCCTGATCGACACTAGCCATCAAGGACAGGAGGAAACCCCCGCCTCAATTGCTCAAAAGTGTTACTTCACCTTACTCAACACCTTAATAAAAAGTGCTTTCTATCAAGAACTCAGAACGGAAAAGCAAATGGGCTATATTGTCGGCACACAAAATTTAAGCATCCGCAGCACACCTATTTTAGGCTTGTTGGTGCAATCCCCAAATAAAGACAACTTAACCCTAATCAGAGCCATTGAGAGCTTCTTAGACAAACAAGAAATCAAACTGAAAAATTTAACAGACGAAGCGTTTTTAGTGGCAAAAAATGCCATGCTGACGGACGTCACACGAGAAGCAAAAACGCTAAGTGAAAACGCCTTAAAGGAATGGCCTCAGATCGCCAAATCCGAACCAAATTTTAAAACCAAGGAAGAATGGATTGAGGCTGTAGAAAAAATTAAAAAGGAGGATTTTGTGCGCTTTATAAAGCAGAAAATTGAGTCCGAGCAGATCACTCGAATTATAGTGCATAACAAGGCGTTTCCTGACGAGCTAAGCAACCAGCAACATTGGCAAGCAACGTCAGCCGCCTATCAGAGCCTCTAATTTCTTCTGCTTAGATTGCAATGACTCGCCTGCGCTACCAGAAGGGATGGGCGCAACATCTTGCCCAATTGGCGAAAAATCACCAATATCAGGCTTCACATCCTGATCTGAAATGGCATCACCACGCTCGTTTAAAAGACCAATTTCAGGCATCATACGTAACCTTCTATTCTCGATCTCTTCCGGCACATTCCCTGTAAACAAAACAGTAAAGGGTGCGTCTTTGGTTCGCTGGTTAACCTCGTCGTAAATCTCTTGCTCTCGCTGAGAAATGGCATTTTCTTCTAAATAAGAAGAGGTTGAAGCATTCGCCGAGACCACCACATTTGGCTTACGCTCTTCAGGTGCTTTATCAACTGGAATAATCGACACCTCATCTTTTGAGCTGAGAACCACTTGATGCTCAGCCCGGATCACCTGATTGCCGTAAATAATTTCCACAGGCTGGCGCTCGATCGTTTGCGCCAAAACAGCCGAGGAAAATACACACAACAGACAAAAAACAGGCTTCATAGTCTTACCAAGCAAATCCAATAACCACACTATAAGAGATAAACAGACAATAAAAAAGGAGTTCAGATTACCTCTGAACTCCTTTTATCGGAATGCATCCTAATAGCTTGAGCGAATTACAGAGTAATCACTTCAAAATCCGCTACCGGATTCACATCCGCTTCATAATCCACACCATCGATACCAAAACCAAACAACTTCAGGAATTCATCTTTGTAGAGTTGGTAATCGGTTTTCGCAAACAAGTTCTCATCATTTACTTGTGGCCAAAGATCACGACATGCCTGTTGCACGTCATCACGTAATTCCCAATCATCCAGACGCAGGCGATTAGTGTCATCGGTTAATTCCGTAGGGTTATGGTTATTGAATAAGCGCTCTGCAAACATGCGATAAATTTGATCCATACAACCTTCATGCAGACCTTTTTCACGCATTACCTTGAACACCATGGCCAAGTACAATGGCATAACCGGAATGGCTGAAGACGCTTGCGTTACCACAGACTTAAGAACCGCCACATTTGCACCACCGTTAAGAGCTGACAATTCGGTATTGATGGCGGCTGAAGCACGATCCAAATCTTCTTTCGCTTTACCTAGGGCACCATGCCAGTAGATTGGCCAAGTGATATCAGAACCGATATAAGAGTAAGCAACAGTGCGAACGCCTTCCGCCAACACGCCCGCTTCCTGTAGCGCCGACATCCATAATTCCCAATCTTCACCACCCATTACTGTGGTGGTTGCGGCAATCTCTTCTTCTGTCGCCGGCTCAATTTCCGCTTCAATTATGACATCTTTGTTGGTATCAATAGCAGTAGAACGGTATGGCTGACCAATCGGCTTCAATACAGAACGAACCACTTCGCCTGTCTCAGGCAATTTACGAACTGGCGACGCCAATGAGTAAACCACCATATCAATTTGACCAAGGTCTTCCTTGATCAACTCAATCACTTTGTCACGGGCTTCGTTAGAGAATGCATCGCCATTGATGCTTTTCGCATACAGGCCTTCTTCTTTTGCCGCTTTATCAAATGCTGCCGCATTGTACCAACCGGCTGTGCCTGGCTTTTTCTCTGTCCCAGGTTTCTCAAAGAACACACCGATAGTCGCTGCACCTGAACCAAACGCGGCGGCAATACGCGAAGAAAGACCATAACCACTAGAAGAACCAATCACGAGTACTTTTTTAGGGCCATTTTCAATGGCACCATTTTTCTTTGTAAGCGCAATCTGCTCTCTTACATTTTGCTCACAGCCCACTGGATGAGTCGTTGTACAAATAAATCCACGAATTTTTGGTTTAATGATCATAGTATTTTCTCAACATCATGTTTTGCTTACGTCTTGCCTGTCAATCCCTTCACATGAGACAGGCAACACAAATGTGACCGCCATGATACAATAGCCGAAACAATATGTCCTGATTCTCGTTTAAATACAGAATCAAAAACTTCCTCCGTCGACATTGAAGAGATTCAAGTGCAAGTATTAGTGATTGGCTATGTTTGGCCAGAACCCAACTCCTCGGCTGCTGGCAGTCGCATGATGCAGTTACTGCAAAGCTTTTATAATCAAGCATGGCACATCACCTTTGCCAGTCCTGCGCAACTCAGCGACCATATGGCCGACCTCAGTCAACTTAACATCCAACAAGACCAGATCGAACTCAACAGCGATACCTTTGACCACTATATAGCTGACAAAAAACCAGACATTGTCATCTTCGATCGATTCATGATGGAAGAGCAATTTGGCTGGCGGGTGGAAAAATTCAGTCCTGATTCACTGCGCGTCTTAAATACGGAAGATCTACACTCGCTCAGGCAAGCCAGACACAATGCACTGAAAGCGCAACGTGAGTTCCAGCTTACCGACCTCTACAGCGAACAAGGCATACGCGAAATCGCCGCCATACACCGTTGTGATTTAACCCTAATGATTTCGGAGTTCGAAACCCAGTTATTAAAAGACAAGTTTCATGTGCCTGAGACGCACCTAATGCATTTGCCGTTTATGCTGGACACCCCAACTGAAGTCGAAGAACTTGTTGCCTTTGACCAGCGCCAACACTTCATCAGCATAGGCAACTTTCGCCACGCACCAAATTGGGATGCGGTACTGCAATTAAAAACGCAAATTTGGCCCAAGATACGTCAACGGCTACCACAGGCTGAACTGCATATTTACGGCGCTTACCCGCCCCCTAAAGCCACCCAACTGCATAACCCCAAACAAGGGTTTCATATTAAAGGTTGGGCAGAGGACGCCAAAAAAGTTATGGCAAGCGCTCGAATCTGCTTAGCGCCTTTGCGTTTTGGTGCCGGCATTAAAGGTAAACTAGTCGAAGCCATGGAAGTCGGAACACCGAGCATTACCACTCATGTTGGCGCTGAATCCATGCATGGTGAATGGCCTTGGAACGGCATAATTACAGACGATATGGATGAGTTTATTCATGCCGCCGTGTCACTCTATGAAGACCAACAAAGCTGGCAACTGTTGCAGAAAAATGGTTTGCAGATTTTACAAGCTCGCTATCAAGCCAGTGAATGGGAAGGCAAATTGATCAATCGATTGACGCGACAAATTCAGCTCAAAACGCCATTACGCCAACAACACTTTTTAGGGCTCATGCTCAGGCATCACAGCTTAAAAAGTACGCAATATATGTCACAATGGATTGAGTTGAAAAACAAACAGGACTCATCACCACGAACGAGTGATTAGGATTGACTCACAAACTGGCTGGCCGCTTCTCGCTCGCGCACTTTCTCCATGACCGCTTGTTGAGATGCAACATCCAGCCGTCCCCATTGACTGATTTCATGGCCAGTTCGATAGCAGCCAACACACACATCATCATCGTTTAGGTAACACACATTAACGCACGGGGATGGCACCTTGTTTTCATTATGATCCATTGGTGTCTCCAGCCAATACAGGGGAAAGCTTGCACCCTAACCAGTTTCGCTGATCAAGGTGCCAAGCCATTTAATACTCGGCGTTATGATAAACGCGCTGAACATCGTCTAGGTCATTCAACAAATCAAGGAAACGGTCGAATTGCTCAACATCATCACCTGAAATTTCGGTCATATTCTGAGCCACAAATTGAATTTCATCCACATCAAATTCAACCTCACCAAACGCATCCGTTAAGGCGGTTTTTGCTTTAGCGTATTCCGTGTTTGGTGCGAACACAGTGACTTTGCCATCTTCCAATTCGATGTCAGTCACATCCACATCGGCCATCATCAAGGCTTCTAACACAGCCTCTTCGTCATCACCGTTGAAGACAAAAATCGCGCTATGATCAAACATGTGACTCACACTGCCCTGACCACCAATCTTACACTTCACCTTGTTAAAGCAAGTACGCACGTCACCAAAGGTACGGTTTGGGTTATCCGAAAGGCAATCCACAATGACCATGGTGTTACCCGGACCAAAGCCTTCGTATCGCGCCGTATCAAAATCTTCTCCACCACCGCCTTTGGCTTTATCAATTGCTTTATCGATAACATGCGTTGGCACCTGATCTTTCTTCGCGCGATCAATCAATGAGCGCAGCGCAAGATTACCATTTGGATCAATACCACCGGACTTGGCACAAACATAAATTTCACGGCCGTATTTACTGTAAACCTTGGCTTTTTGGTCAGAAGTTTTTGCCATGGACTCTTTGCGATTTTGAAAGGCTCTGCCCATTACTTATTCCTATTGTTTACCCATTTAAAAGAAAGATTCTAACTCGTACCACCAGAAGAAGGAACTCCAACAGATAGATAAAACACCCACTCTGCTGATGTTAATCGGTCGTTGAGCCAGAATCACTTACGACTTGTTAGGCATTAACAAGGCGTCAAATTGCTTATCTTTCTGTAGCCATAATGCATTGACCCATTGCTGAAAATGGTGTCGATAGTCAGCATCATTCTGGTAGTCACCCAGTAAATTTAAATCGATTGGCATGGTACGAACATGCACCTTAATCTCTTCCACCTTGCCCGATAGATACTGAAAAAAGCTCGGAGCGCCATTTGGATAGACAATGGTGACATCAATTAATTGGTGCAACTTGCCATCCATTGCATTTAATGCGAACGACAAACCGCCCGCTTTTGGCATCAACAAATGCTTAAATGGACTGTTTTGTTGCTGATATTTATCGGCGGTGAAACGCGTTCCTTCCAAAAAATTCATAATAGACACAGGAAAATGCTGAAACTTCTCACACGCCTTCTTTGTCACTTCTATGTCTTTGCCTTTTAACTCAGGGTGCCTCTTTAACAATGCTGGGCTATAGCGCTTCATGAAAGGAAACTCTAACGCCCACCAAGCCAAGCCAATGAATGGCACCCAGATCAGCTCTTTCTTCAAAAAGAATTTAATAAACGGGATACGGCGATTAAACAGTCGCTGCAAAACCAATATATCCACCCAAGATTGATGGTTGGCCACCAACATGTACCAGTCTTTTTTGAGCAAGTCTTGTTGACCAGATATGACAATATGAGATCGGCCAAAATAACCTTGATTTAAATTGTTTACCCCAATCCAGAAGGTCGCAATATGATCCAATAATAAATTCAAACGAGCCCGAATGGATTCAATGGGCAAGAGGCACTTGATGATGGCTAAGATCATCACTGGTACAAAACAAAGCAAGGTATTGAAAATAATTAAAAGGAGCGAAAAAACGCCTCTAGCAAAGGAAAACATGGGCATAACAAAACTCTAAGGAATAAAATTAGGCGCATCATACTAGGGAAGGCACGAATAAGTCTACTAAGCCTCAGTCTTTCAGAGAAAGGTCTAAAAGACTGTATTCTTTGTTGAGCACCTCGCAATAGGCTAACTATTCACATTCGGCACTCGCCTCGAATAACAGGCTTTTATCCACATGCTGATACCTATATGGAGGTAGGTTATTAGGGCAATGCATAACCACAGGGATGTGGTGCAGTAGGGCAACGCAGGAGCGGTTGCCGAGGAGCGGTTGCCGAGGCAAGAGGACTTGTTCGCACCTTCCCCAGAGCTCCCAATGGAATGGAAATCCTCATTATTTACACGTCTGACAAGTAGCCAAGTTTTGCTAGGAAACAGTATAGTAAACATACGATTAGCGTATTTACAAAATATTCGCCTGGTATAAGACCCGTTCTCATATCGTCATTACCCATTTCCCGCGACACTTTGCTGGATAATAAATAGGAACTCAAGCCCAACCATGACCGCATTAAAAGGCTTAAAGATTCGACACAAGCTCTTTGCTGTTTTTGTTCTTAGTAACATTTTATTGATTGTTTCCATGTGGCAAGTCTTTCAGTGGAGTTTCGATCGTGGCTTTGTTTCCTATGCAACAGAACGGGACCGCGATTTCTTAGAACAAATGGCAAACCGCACCGCCAACCTATACATCTACTATGATGATTGGTACTTTCTGGTACAAGAAAGTCGTATGGAAAGAGAATGGCACAAGGCTAAGCTAGAAAACCTACGTGATCTTGTGCCACCGCCAAGCACCCCTAACTTGGACCTAATCTATCCATCACAATATTATCGTCAGCGTTTTTTACTGTATGATCTACAAAAACGCCCTATTATCGGTGCCACACCTTACTCCAGCGCAGAGACACACGCGGTAAAAGTCGATGATAAAGTGGTTGGTTATGTCGGATTGAGATCCATACGTGAACTGGTTCAAGATCAGACTCTGCGCTTTGTAAAACAGCAAGGTGAAGCCTTCTTATTGATCTCCGCTTTCATGCTTGCCATTGCCGCCTTGCTCACATGGCCATTAGCACAATGGTTAAGCCGCCCTCTTTGCACCATGCGAATGGCCACAAAGAAACTCTCTGCAGGGCATTTCGACACGCGTATTGAGGTAAAAGGCACTGACGAATTAGCGGACCTAAGCTGCGACTTTAACCACCTTGCTTGCACCTTAGAAAATACCCGTGAAGCTCGCAAACGCTGGGTAGCCGATACCGCTCACGAGCTAAGAACCCCGGTAGCAATTTTGCGAGGTGAAATTGAAGCAATGCAAGATGGCATTATTAAGGTAACACCGGAAAGTTTGGCATCATTGCAACATGAGACCATTCACATCACACGACTAATCGATGACTTAAACCAGCTTTCTATGCATGATATGGGCAGTTTAAACTATGATATGGAAGCACTAGAACTAAACGACATTGTTGAGCAAGCCGTCCACACAATGACCCTACCGTTCAATGAAGCCGGGCTGGAAATTGAGTTTGAAGATTTAGAAAACAAACCCATCAAGCTATCTGGTGACGCCGACCGTTTGCATCAACTTTTCTCGAATTTGATCAATAACGCATTAAAATACACAAATGCCCCAGGAAAACTGAAAGTAAGTTTATCGAAACAAGGCAAAAAAGCCGTTATTCTATTTGAAGACAGTGCGCCAGGCGTGAGCGAAGAAGAAAAAGAGCGAATCTTCGAACAATTCTATCGTATTGAAAATTCACGAAACAGAGCCACCGGCGGACGCGGTTTAGGTCTTGCCATTTGCACCAACATTGTGGATGGTCACCAAGGTAAAATTAACGCCTACCATTCCCCTATTGGCGGTTTAGGCATAAAAATAGAACTCCCTTTAAACTGATATGGAACGAGTAACATTATGAGCAAGATTCTGATTATTGAAGATGAACCAAAATTAGCGGAGTTGATGGGAGCGTACCTAGAGCAAGCAGGCTACGAGCATCATCACCTTGACCGCGGCGACGTGGCGGTCAATTATGTTAAAAACAATCAGGTTGACCTGATTCTACTTGACCTAATGTTACCAGGTTTAGACGGTGTCGAAATCTGTAAACAAGTACGTCAATTCAGTGGCGTTCCTATCATCATGGTAACGGCAAAAGCAGAAGAAATTGACCGCTTAATTGGCCTTGAAATGGGAGCGGATGATTATGTTTGCAAACCTTTCAGCCCACGCGAAATTGTGGCTCGTGTGAAAGCCAACCTACGTCGAGTTGAGCTCGATCAAGAAGAATCCCCAAGAACAGACGGTTTTGACCTTGATGTTGATCGCCTACGTGCGACGTACAAAGGCGAGCTTATCGACCTAACCACAGTAGAGTTTCAATTACTTCAGTTACTGATCAAAGAACCTGGACGTGTGTTTGGTCGTGACCTCATCATGAAGAGCATCTATGCTGACAGTCGAGTGGTGAGTGATCGTACAATCGACAGCCACATTAAAAAGTTACGTAAGAAAATTTCGGCTGTGGCACCAGAGCTTAACGTAATTCATTCTGTGTATGGTGCTGGTTACCGTTTCGAAAACAACGATTAATACTTTATTAGTAAGGGATTCAAGTTGAACAACTTTTTAGACGTATTGGCATTTTCGTTTTCCATTACTATGCCAATCTTCTTAATTTTGATATTGGGGATCATTCTCTATCGAGTTCGAATCATCAATGACAACTTTATTGATACCGCTTCTAAGCTAGTGTTCAACATTACCTTACCTGCTCTACTCTTTATCAGTATTTCAAAAACCAGTTTAACCAGTGAAACGGATTTTTCACTGGTTATTTACGCCATGATTGCGGTTGTCGTCACCTACATTGCGCTTGAATTCTTCATGTCGTTTTGCATTAGTGATAAAGCCGAAAGAGCCGTACTGGTCCAAGGTGCCTTTCGATCCAATATGGGCATTATTGGACTGGCGTATTGTGTTAACGCGTATGGCGATTCTGTGTTCGCGGTGGCGTCCGTTTACTTAGGCGGCGTAACCATATTGTTTAACGTTTTATCTGTTGTTGGCCTGACTCGTGGCTTGGGCGGAAACACCAATATAAAAGGGATTTGCTTAGGAATAGCGAAAAACCCTCTGATCATTGCCATTCTCTCCGCCTTTGTGTTCTCCATTTTTGGCTTACAGCTTCCAACAACACTACACAAAGCCGGTGATTATTTTGCCCAGATGACATTACCATTAGCACTATTATGTGCTGGCGCCTCTCTCAGCTTTAGTTCCATGCGCAAGAACATTATTGGCGCGGTGATTTCTTCTACAGGAAAATTACTCTTTATTCCCATTGTACTCACGCTTGGTGGCTATTTACTGGGCTACCGCGGCATGGAGTTAGGGGTACTTTTCCTTATGTCTTCTGCACCTAGCGCTTCCGCTAGTTACATCATGGTTCGTGCTATGAATGGCAATTCAGCGCTTGCCGCCAATATAATTGTTATCACTACGTTAGCTTCCTTGATTAGCACCAGCATTGGCGTTACCTTGTTACGCAGTTTGGCACTTATCTAACGCAACAGACTGCGACATACAATAAGTGCTGGTTATGAATATCCGGTAACCCAATAGAGCCTTTTTTGATCGCATTATTTCAAAAACACAGACTATCGTTTGTCAGCTTAGGACTGGCGAGCATGGCATTGCTGTTTTTCGTCGTGAACAAATTAGCTTATCAAGTTCTCATTATCGAAAAGCACAATGAAGGCCAAGATAGATTGCTGGATTATGTGATTGAATTACGTAATGAACTGAAAAACTATCAGATCCTACCTTATGCCCTAGCAGACAACCCAACTTTGTTAGCTTTCATGAAAGAGCCAAATGAACAAGCTGTAAAAAAACAAATGCAGCGGCAGCTAGAGGACTTAACACAGGTTTCTAAAACTCAAGACTGGTTTATTTTATCGGCTCAAGGAAAGGAGATGTTGTCGAGCGAGCAATCGCCTAACTTCCAACTAGAAGACTATTTTAACCTTGCGGATCTAAGTAACACCTTAAAAGAACATCAAGGCGAATACCTCCTCATCTCAGGCTACAACCCAACAGCTTTTCAATCTGCTCATTTGGCCTTGGCACCGGTTTATAACCAAACCGGTCAGCTATCAGGAGCAATCGCCGTAAAAATCAATGTCAGTGATTTGATTGAGCGCTGGAACCTGTTGGATGACCTTGTGGTCATGACAGACCAAAACGAATTAGTCTTTGTCGCGAATAAGCTTAACCGCGTCATCACCAGCGACTGGCTCAATACCCCCAAAGCCATTCAGTTTCTTGATCATACCAACGCCAAAACCTATCACCTGAACGATCAGCACTACTTATTACAAGACGTGTTACTGGACGATTTAAAATGGCAAATCCATTACCTTTCCAGTTTAAATAACATACAAAAAAAAACACGTAATATTGCTTGGATCAGTTTGGGCATTTTTGCTTTGATTTTCGTATTCTGGCTGTACCGACGAGAAAGATCGCTGAAAATCGCCTCCAAGTTAGAAAACCAACATCTCATTGCCAATAGCGTATTACAACAAAGAGTACTCATCGAAAACACTCATGTTGGTTTACTGCTGCTCACCAACCAAGGTCACATTTCATTTGTTAACCCAATGGGAAAACGCTACTTTGGCGAACATCATCAACTTATTTCACACAATCTGATGGTGTTTTTACCCGAACGACCAGAAAATCAAACAGCGCGACGTTTTTTAAGCTCACTCAGCAGAGGTGACATTCATAACAACGAGGATTTCCTCGAACAAGAAGTGATTTTACAAAAACACAATGGAGACACTTTTCCTGCTTTACTGTCTGTATCGCCCTTACAGTGGAATCACTCACTAGGGTATCTGGTCACTCTACTCAACATCAGCAAGCGTAAAAGAGCCGAGCTAAGTTTGCTTGAAGCCAATGCCAGACTGGAAGACAGGGTACTAGAACGTACTCAAGCTCTACAGATCGCCCAAAAAGAGCTTCTGCGCACCGAAAAATTGGCAGCCATCGGCCAAATGTCCACCGCCATTGCTCATGAATTAAATCAACCCTTAACAGGCATCCGCACACTCACCTATACCGCCGAGCTGCTGTTAAAACGACAGGATTCCGAACAAGCGTTAAAGGTTGTCTCTGACCTTGAATCCCTTGTGGTAAGGATGCAAAAGCTTACCAGCGAACTCAAAGTCTTTGCTTACCGCCGACCTGAGCAACTCGCGCCAACGTCTATAAGCCAATGTTTTCAAAACGCTCTGCACCACTTAGGAGAAGAAACCCAAGGTCTCACCCATCAATTACAAAGCCCTGGAAATGATTTGGTCTTAGCTGAGCCGAGTCGGCTCGAACAGATTTTCTCGAATTTAATCAGTAACACAATCCAAGCCTGTAACGAGGCCAACATAAAGCCGATCATCGACATGTCATTAAGTTCAGATGAGCGCTATCTATTAGTAGAGTTTAAAGACAACGGTCCGGGTATTGAAGAAGACAAACTGGCGCATATATTTGAGCCTTTTTTCACCACCAAACCCATCGGCAAAGGACTAGGTCTGGGCATGGCGATCAGCGCGAACCTAGCCAAAGACATGAATGGCAAGTTACACGCGAGTTATAATGAAGCGGCAGAATTAGTATTTAGATTAAGCTTATTAAAGGCATAAAATGCAAAAAGACATTTCTTCGATTGAAATTTGGTTACTCGACGACGACGATATCGTGCGCTCCACGACGGCACAGTGGCTAAGACTGTCCCATTATGACGTCAGAGAATTTCAACAAGCACAAACCTTACTTGATCAATTTCAAACGGATCAAGCTTGTATTGTGGTAAGTGATATTCGCATGTCACCAATGGATGGCCTGACTCTAATGAACCAATGTCTCGCACAGGATCCATCATTGCCGTTTATTTTAATCACCGGACACGGTGACATTGACACGGCCGTCAATGCATTACGCGACGGCGCCTTTGACTTTCTCGAAAAACCCTTTGATCCGAATCGCTTAATCCAGACAGTCGAAAAAGCCAAACAAACTCGAAAAACGCAATTACAATTGGCTAACCAAACTCAATACCTCGGCGATCTACACGGCTTAGAAGAATCCATTATCGGTCAAGACGAGCAGATCGTTCGAGTACGACAGCAAATTCAAACCTTCGCCAACATAGATGCCCATGTGATTGTTTATGGAAAAACCGGTTGTGGCAAAGAACTGGTCGCGAAAGCATTGCACGATGCCAGCCCACGTCGAGAAAACCCCTTTGTCGCCATTAACTGTGCCGCAATCCCAGCAGATCTATTTGAAAGTGAACTCTTCGGCCACGAAGCAGGCGCTTTCACCAGTGCCCACAAACAACGTATAGGTAAACTTGAATTAGCCAGTGGCGGCACACTCTTTCTCGATGAAATTGAAAGCATGCCTCTTGCTATGCAGATTAAACTCTTACGAGTCTTACAAGAAAATCAGCTCGAACGCATTGGCAGTAACCAAACCATCAGCATAAACCTTCGAGTCGTGGCGGCAGCAAAACAAGATTTACAAAACATGGCTGACTTTCGCCAAGACTTATTCTTTCGCTTAAACGTGTCACAAATACACTTACCCGAACTCAGACACAGGGGCTCAGATATCCCCTTGTTATTCGAACATTTTTGCCGACATGCCATTGAAGAAAGAGGCGGTGAATTTCGACCACTCAGCCCCATTGATTTGGAGACACTGACTCTCTATGGTTGGCCTGGGAACGTTCGAGAGCTGAGAAACGTCGCCCTGCGATATGCCCTTGAAGCCAACACCAGTGTTGCCAAAATCTTAGCTGGCTATCAAGCCCAGGAACAAATCGATACCCAAACACCACTGCCACTGAGTGTTAAAGTCCAAGAATACGAACGCAGTTTGATTGAAGCCAGCCTGAAGCAGCAAGAAGGCAATATCCAACAAGTATTAGAACAACTGCAGTTGCCAAGGCGAACCTTAAACCAAAAAATGCAAAAATACGGCCTTAATAGAGCTGACTATTTAAAATAACACCGTGTTTTAGAGCTTTCAGCTCCTGTCATGGAAGGAAAATATCAAGGATCGAAAATTTATATAAAATATTTAATGAGAATCACTTGCATTCAATCCAAAAACCCTCTTTAATGATAACCATTATCAAGTTAGAGGCACGACGAGATGCAAATTCACATGCAAGATATCTACGACAACCAAGGACAGGTAAAAGAACCTGTTGCGGATGTCTTGTCTGGGCATAAACATCGACTGGCGTTGCTACCTAACTTAACCTTGTTGAATCATCATATACATGCTCAACAAACGGTTACCCTACAAGAAGAAGCACCAGCGGGTTTGTATTTTTCATTTCTCGGAACCCATGCCATTCACTCAGTGGAAAACATTCAATCCGTACAAATACATTACCAAGCAAGCCCATTAAGCGGCCACTTTGAAATGGAAAAAGGTCAACAACAAAGTCTATTGCAGATTCGCATTAGCCCGAGTTTACTCGCTTCTGTACTGGGTGAAACGGAAGACCAAATTATCCAACATTTTTCTGCTATGCAGAAAACCTTATCCGACAATGGTTCGACTATTGGCCTTCCAATGACTCATAAAACAAGACAAATCCTTGAACCGGTTTTGTCTCACACAAGTCACTCCATTAGTCTGGCGGGTCATATTTACTCTGTCATTTTTACTTTAATTGAGCAGTTACAAATGCTGAGTCATTTGTCTCGCTGTGAAGATTGCCAGAGCAAATTATTCCATGCCCAAAACCTGATCGAAACACCAGAACATGACAGTATTTCGATCAAAAAATTAGCCCATTTAACCGGTTTAAATACCGAGGCCTTAACAATTGGCTTCTATTTGATTGTTGGGCAATCAATTGAAAGCTATTGCACCCAAAGCAAGATAAAATACGCTGCAGCGAGATTAAGACAAGACCCTACGGCTAAATCTCACATCGTGGCAGAAAGTGGCTTTTCTGAAGATCAGTTTGAAGCGGCTTTTATTAAACATTTTGGCGTAAGTAGTCATCACTACGGCCAAATTCATTAAGAAATAGGAATAGATTACAAAATGGCTCAAGCATCAATAGCCCTTATTTACGGTACTGACACTAACAACACCGAAGAAGTCGGACACAAGATTGCAAAACAATGGGAAGAATTGGGTGAACAGGTTGATATTTTCAATATCAAAGATATTGAAATCAGCCAGTTACAAGAATACGCCACGTTGATACTTGGTGTCCCAACATGGGATTTTGGCGGCATCCAATCAGACTGGGAAGACATAGGAGATGGGCTTTCTGAGCTTTCTCTTGAGAACACCAGCGTCGCCTTATACGGACTAGGCGATCAATTCGGTTACGGTGACTATTTTGTCGACGCAATGGGATGGCTGTACGAAAAATTATTGCCAACAAAGGCCACCTTCATTGGACAATGGTCCACTGCAGGTTATGAGTTTGAAGCTTCAAGAGCCTGTATCGAAGATAAAGAAAACTTCATTGGTCTTGCCATAGATGAAGACCAACAATTTGAACTCACTGACGAACGCATTGAACAGTGGGTTATCCAGCTTTACGCTGAAAGAGCTGTAGAGGCCGCATAATAACCAACTGACTGGCCATTGATATTAAGTAAACGACTCAATTTGGATTCCCACACATTCGCTGCCCCGAATGCCCAAATTTTACTTAGTAGCAATGAGGTTATTGTACGACTTGCTCTTCGTTGCGTAAAGAACGTGGCTACCTCTCCTTTCTCTCCTGCTTGGAGGTAGCCACGTATTTATTTCTATCGTGGTGTTAATGGATATTATGAGGTGAATGTTTAGAGGTAAATTTAAACCAACCAATTTTCCCCCTGGTATATACCAAAATACACATACCCTCTCCTTCCCTAAAAACCTCTACTCACTTTTAGTTATCTTGATTCGATAATTTCGCTATCATATCGAATATTATGACTTTCAAGAAATCACTATTATGAATCTTCAACTAACAGACATTATCATTGCCCTTTTGTTGGCTAGTATGCTGTATGCTTGGTGGCGTAACATCACCATTCGAGAAAAGGCGACCTTATCCGCTAAGCATCATTGTGAGTCCTATAACCTACAACTGCTAGATGAAAGCATTGCCGGTATAAAGTGGTGGCCTTGCTGGCATCAAGGCAATTTGATGATTAAACGTGTGTATAAATTTGAATTCAGTTCATCCGGTGTGGCCCGATATTCTGGCACCATCACTTATCTTGGGCAAAAGCAGGCCGATATTTGGCTCAGCCCCCACGATATTTAACACCATTATTGAAAGACTTTGATACAAAACATTCGCAGCAACCAAAATCGGAATTCTATAAAGTGCAAATTCCTTAAAAAGCTTTTAATAAGATTGCAAAAATAATTGAGGAAGCAATAATATAGCTAGACAGCTATTTAAATCTCCTTAATTGAAACGGTATGGACAGAACCGTCAGGCTCTTAGGAGTGAATATCTGTTTGATGAATAATAATAAATGCAGGATATTATATGTTGGCTAATCTAAGTTTTCGCACCAAGTTACTCTCTCTCTTAATAGCAGCAGTTCTTGGCTTTGTGGTAGTTACCGCCGTCGCATTGCAGGGATTGAACGTTCAAGAGACTTCCTCATCGCAATTTGATCGACTCACAACAGTCGATAAAGATCTTTCATCCCTCACCATTATTTTAATGGAAGAGTATGAATCGCTTTCCAGTATTGATGATTCAAGCTTCGATGCTTTTATCACAACACTTGATAGCAACTATGAAAATTTCACTGTCATTCTGAACAAAGACCTTGAGTTGCTTCAAGACACTGGCGCCAAAGAAAACCTTACTAAAATCGCTTCTTCTTTGGACATTTACAATACCGCCCTCAAGCAACTCGTCATTCAGAAGCAAACAGTGGGATTTAATGGCACATCAGGACTAAAAGGCACCATTTCAAGTTTAGGTGAGAAAGTGACGGAAGAAATTTCTTTCCTCAGTCTGGTTAAACAAGAGTTCTTACCTGTACGTGAAGCCGAAAAAAACTACATATTCGAACCGAATGCCGCAAACAAAGCACTTTTCATGGAGCGCTTTGATAAGTTCTTTAAACGTGTCACCAACTTTGGTCTTGAAGAACGCTTTGGTGAAGTAATCAACCAGTACTTCACAGCCATTGAAAACTTTGATAACGAAAACCAGACCCTCGCCCAATTGCAAAATGCATTTAGTTCAGCTAAAAACAATTTTAGCGACACTCGTTTAGCCGCAGCAGATTACATGCAACAAGCCGTTACGGAAGCTCGCCAACAGGCCTCATCAAGTTCTCAGCAAGCCAGCATTAGCGTTATCATAGTCAGTATTGTTGTCGCCATTATTGCCGCACTGTTAATGGCAAGCATTGGCCGTGATGTGAAAAAGACCCTGAGCCAAATCATTTCAGACTTAAGCAAGGTTAAAAGTGGCGACTTAACAGCTCGCCTCACGGTAAATAACAAACGTAACGATGAGTTTGACTCCCTATGTGGCTCAGTCAATGAGATGACCACAGGCTTAGGAGCGGTCATTGGCGACGTTGTCACCACCACACGCGATGTCAGTGGCATGGTTACTGAACTGAATACCTCAGTGACGAACATTGCAGAAAGCAACCGTTCGGTAAGCGAACAAACCAACTCTCTCGCGGCGGCGACTGAAGAAATCTCAACCACTATCTCGAGTATCTCTCACACCACAGAGGATCTAAGCTCACAGTCTCAAAATACCTATGAGTCGGCTAAGTTAGGGGCTGAAACCATCAATGGGGCCATTTCCAACCTATCGACCACGATTAAAGTGGTAAACAAAACCAGTGAACAGCTAAACGAACTCGGCCAGCTATCAAAAGACATTGATAATGTGATTGCGATGATCAATGACTTGGCGAACCAAACTAACCTTCTCGCCTTAAACGCCGCCATTGAAGCCGCTCGTGCAGGTGAAGCGGGCCGTGGTTTCTCGGTCGTTGCAGATGAAGTACGTTCGTTGGCAGAGAAAACGGTGGATGCCACGGCGAAAATCACAGACATCGTTAGCACCATTCAATCTTCCACTCAAAACGCCATTAAGACAATGAAAGATGGTCAAGAGAATCTGCATGCGATCGAAGATTACAGTGAAAAAGCCGAGCTGGCCATCCGTGAAATCGAGCAGAATGCCCAAACCAGCTCTTCTTCTTCTGTTGAAATGGCGCGCTCTATTCAAGAAGTCGCAAAAACCGCCATTCACATGAGTGAAGAGATGGACAAGATTGCTCAGCAGTTACAACGTGACAACAGCTACATCAATAACATCGAAGGTAATACCAGAGACATCCATAATCAGGTCTCTAGCCTAGACAGTAAGACTGGTGTCTTTACCACTCAATAACCATGCTGAAAGGCATGTTATAGACAAAAAAAACCGGCCAATTGGCCGGTTTTTTTATGTGCGCTTTAAGAGCAACAAGTAGAAGGCATTATCCTCTAAAAATCCCCCTTAATAGAATACCTCTCTGATTACAGAGCAGCGTATTCTTTCTCCCAACGCTTAGCTTCCTTCTTAGACGGTCCACCAAGTGCATTCACTGCCGTACGCATTCTTGCACGTGAAATATCGGATCCTAGAATCGCCATGGCATCAAACACAGAAACGGATGCGGTAGAACCTGAAATGGCAACAAACAAAGGAGCAAAGAGATCTTTTGGTTTAATCTCTAGCGATTGCGCGAGCGATTTCAACTCATTAAAGATATTGTCTTTTTCCCATTGATTCAGAGCTTCTAGACGCCATAGAGCAAACTGCATCGCTTTACGAAGGGTTTCCTCTTCCATCTTGATACTAGCAAAGTCTTCTTTAGTCAGTGGTAGTAACCCTTTCAAGAAAAAACCAGCCACATCCGCCACATCAGAAAAAGTTTCCACGCGAGGGATCACCAATGGCAAGATTTTCATCAAATATTCTGGGTTAAGCGCCCATTCAACGTATTTTTGGGCGAAGGTTTCAGCGGTAAGATTCTCACGAATCCACATGCCATTTAGCCAACTTAGCTTTTCAACATCGAATACTGGTCCACCTAAGGAAACACGCTGAATATCAAACTGTTCAATCATCTCATCCAATGAGAATTTTTCACGCTCATCCGGCATAGACCAACCCATACGGCCCAAATAATTAATGACCGCTTCCGACATATAACCCATGCGTTGGTAATACAAAATACTGGTTGGATTTTTACGTTTAGACAACTTCGACTTGTCCGGATTACGCAACAAAGGCATGTGACATAACGTTGGCATGTCCCAACCAAAATACTGATACAACAAAATGTGCTTAGGCGCAGAGTTGATCCACTCTTCACCACGAATCACGTGAGTGATCTTCATCAGATGATCATCCACAACATTCGCTAGGTGGTAAGTAGGCATACCATCGGCTTTTAGCAACACTTGCATGTCCACTTGAGCCCAGTCAATTTCAATGGTGCCACGTAGCATGTCTTGTACCACACACACGCCTTCTTCTGGCACCTTCATGCGAATGACGTAAGGTACCCCGGCATCCAGTTTTGCTTGCACTTCAGCCTGAGAAAGCAACAATGCACGGCCATCGTACTTTTGTGGCAAGCCTTGCTCTTTTTGCTCGGCACGCATCTGATCCAGCTCTTCTGGAGTCTCAAAGGCATAAAAAGCGTGACCTTTTTCGACTAGCTCACGGGCGTATTGGCCATAAATATCGCCTCGTTCGCTCTGACGATAAGGACCGTATTCACCACCGACATCTGGACCTTCAGCCCAATCTAACCCCAACCAACGCAAAGCGTCGAGAATCATTTTTTCTGATTCAGGCGTACTACGAGTCTGGTCAGTATCTTCAATGCGCAAAATAAACTTACCGCCCATTTTGCGTGCAAACGCCATATTAAATAGTGCAATATACGCCGTACCAACATGAGGATCACCCGTTGGTGACGGGGCAATGCGTGTTCTTACCTCAGACATAATGTTCTCAATTATCCGCTTTCTACAAAGATGCGCCTATTATAAGCATCTCGACTACGATGAGTAAGGGGCTGCGATCATCTTTTCCTCACTTGTCAGGATATTTTTCTAGCGAAGTTTTTACCCTGCTCAAAATTGCACCTTATTGATCCGTTACGCACAAAAATCAAGCGTATATCCCCGCTGTCATCCAGCCTTCATTTTCGACGCCTCTACCTTCCTCAAAGAGCAAAGCGCGAGCTTCAGTCATTCAGAATCACAACAAACTAGAGCATAAATTCAGTCTAGAGAAGCTTCACAGTGCCTCTTTATGTTTCACACAAGAGCCTCATTTTGCACTAAATAAATCCACACCTCCCCTTACTGGTCTATTTATTGCTTCGATAAAGACTCTAGCATGACAATGAGAGACCATAATGTTACTGAAACCTGGAACCATACTCATAACCGCACTGCCCTATTTCGCTCGGATCACAATTATGTTTCTGCTCGGCGCGGTCTGTATCTCTGCACTGTATCTTTCCTTTCTGCAACCACAAGCTCAAACTGTCATTTTAATCAGCACCTGTTTATTGGTGTATTTTGCTATGTCAGCCAATTACTTAACTCAGCAACGCATAAAAGAACTCAACCTACACCTACAAACACTGGATACGAATCACACTTTAGAACTGTCTCACAACGATAAAGAATTCAACCGTCTCGCCGGTCAGATTAATAACTTGCTTCGCCACCTCAGCCGTAAACAGCATTTACTCAAAAGTTGCTCACAAGAGACCCAATACACAGCAAACGAATTACAAAACTCCTCTAACATGGTCGCTCAAGGTGCAGAGGAAGAACATCAAGCACTGGACACCTTGGTTCAGGAAAGTTCCGCCATGAGTGCCGCCATTGACGATATTTTGGCACGAATTCAAACAACCCTAGACATGGCACATCAAACACACAGCCATTCCGAAAATGGTCAAGTGGCGCTGGCCAATCTAGGTCAGCAAATCACCAGCATGCAAACCACCGTATCTGATAACCAAGCACAAATGCAGGAACTCATTCAAACCACAGAGAAAATCCGAAATTTCGTTGCCACCATAGAACAAATCACCTCCAACATAAATTTGCTGTCTCTCAATGCCGCCATTGAATCGGCACGAGCAGGAGAAGCAGGTCGCGGCTTTGCCGTGGTCGCAAATGAGGTAAGGGAATTGGCGGCAAGTACCGAATTGGCCGCTCAGGATATTGGTTTAATGGTCAATTCTATCGCTTCTCAGGTACATGCCTCTGAGCAAACCAGCTTAAAGTTAATCGACTTCGCCAACCTTGCCTCACAAGGTTCAGGTAAGGCCCATTCTGCTCTCTCAGCCATCTACGATGCGGCTCAGTCAACCCAACAAGAAGTCAAACAATCTATGCAAGGTATAAGCGAATTCCAACACACCAACAACAAGATGTCAGATCGACTTAAAGGGATTAGCACCGTCAGTGAACAACACAGCAAGGCCAGTCAAGACGCAAAGGATATGGTCAAATACCTAGAATGGCTTTCCTCTCGCTTGGATCAAAAGGAAACCTCCCTATGAATGTCATCATCCTGCTCTTTATCACCAGTTTTACTATTATCGGCCTAGCACTTGTCAGACACTTTTATTCCGAGCTCAATGCTAAGAAACGGACATTAGAAGGCATCCAAGGTGTCCATCATTTTGTTGAACTCATAAAATTCACACAACAGCACAGAGGCATGCACTCCGGTTTATTAAATGGCAACCTAGACTTTAAAGGCAAATTGCCGCAGCTTGAAAAGGACATTCAAACTCAATACGAACAGATACTGTCTTTTGAAAAAAAGCATCGTTATCCACCGCAACTGAGCATTCAATATGTCCACAAACAATGGCAAAAGTTGTTACAAAAAGACGATATTCAAAGTAGCCAAAGCTTTCAATTGCATACAGGCTTAATCAATCGTCAACTAGAAGCATTATGGGATCTCGCTGATGAGTTCGCCCTTACCACCAGCCGCCAACAAGCGGTGCGCCTAACATCACAACAACTGGTTAAAACCCTACCTGAACTAGCTGAAGCCCTAGGCCAAATTCGCGCCCTAAGTGTACAAGTAGCCAGCAAGCAAGACCTAAGCTCAGATAAAAAACTACAGCTTATTTTCACCTTAGAAAATATCACCGAACATCATGCTAAGTTAAGCCAATTGCTGCCCGCAAACAGCAATCAAGTCCTGCAACAATTTATTCAAGATATAAAACACAGTGTGGAGCAAGGTACGTTAAGCCAGCGCAATCCTGACAGCTTATTTCAAGACGCCAGTCAGATCATCAATCAGCTGTTTGACGTGGTGAATAATCGACTAATCGAACTTAAACAAACCATTCGTTAAGCGTCTTTCTTCGGTTGAAATTTGAGTTTGGATAAAGGAAAGCCCAAAGACACATCGGTTTTTAACGACACCAATGAACGAGACAATAAGCACTGTTCATAACCTCCAGCGAGGAGCTTTTGAATACGCTCAGAAAAGGTCTGCAGATTGGCATAGATGGCTTCAATCGTAGGCGCATCAGCGATGATGTTCAAAGCCGTTTTCGGGCCAATGCCTTTTACCCCAGGAATACGATTGGTGGTGTCGCCGACTAAGGCCCAATAATCCATCAATTGTTCGGCCTGTACGCCATATTTACCGGGTACCCAAGCCTTGTTGTAACCCAGTTTGGCAAAATAATCATACTGAAGTATGTATTCATCTCCCAATAATTGCGTGAACCCCTTATCGGTAGAGACAATATAAGACGTCACCTTATGTTGTGACGCCTTGACCGCCAAGGTCGCAATCAAGTCATCCGCTTCCCAACCCGACATACGCAGACATGGAAAATGGTTATAACGAAACACTCGGGCAAACTCTTCTAATGACTCCAATAAGGCATCGTCCATGGGAACACGTCCCAATTTATATTCAGGATACACCTGATGTCGCCAGGTTTTGCCGTTTGAATCAAACACCACTACCGCATAATCAGGATCAAATTGCTGTGCTAACTTACTCAAAGCATCAATCGCAATACTCTGAGTGCGTTCAACCCGACGCACAGCATCCTGTTCGGCTTCCAGCGCGGCATAAAGTCGTCGAATCAAATTCAAACCGTCAATAATCAGTAATGTTTTATCCACACAAATGACCTATATTTCCAACAATATTTCTATGCTATTAGGTTAACATGAGGGAGCAGACGGCACGATCATAAGATGTTAAAAAACACCAGAAGGATTCCGAGTTATGCATAAATCACACGCTCAAATGATGACAGGCTTAATACTAAGTGCTTTGTATCAGCCCGCCCTGGCCGATCCAATTAAGGCGGTCATTGGCCTTCAAAATAGCCAAGTTGTCGAAGATAACAAGGAACTGACTTTATCGCCTGTCGCTGGCAGTGTATTACCATTTGCCACAGATTTCAGACCGATTGAATACCTTGGCGATGCCTCTCAGCGACAATGGATCAACCAGGTGGGCAGTAAAATTCGCGTCGAGCATAAACACAGGGATCTCAATTACACCGGCTTACTGACTCAGGTAAATCAAGCTCAACAGAACTTTACTCTCAGTCTGAACAATCGTCCTGTCACCCTACCAATGAATGACTTTTACCTAGTTCCACTCGAATCGCACGCCAAACAAGCACAAAACATAGACAATCTGCCCATCAGCTACCAGACCGAGCAGCTCTCTTGGACACCGCAACTGAACCTGATCTTTAATGACAACAAGGTAACTCTTACTCAACAAGCCTTACTCACCAATCAATCCAACCAAGCACTGATGCTAGAGTCGAGTTTGCTGCATTACTCTCACCATCAACCCAGCCCGAAATTCAAGAACGAACGAGCTAGTATGATGCTTGACTCAGCGGCACCACAAGTCAGCTATCAAGACAATGAAGTGGTGTTTCCTTTAGCGGATCAAATCGCATTAGCGCCTTATTCCAATACCTTGTATGCCCTACCCAGTGATACCTTAAACATACAGAATCAACGCCATACAGCGGAGCAATTCACTCACAGTGGACAAGCTGGCAGCCTCCCTCTCAGTTTCTATAACCAACTCACCTTTACCTTGAAGCAAGACAGCATGCCAGGGTCTTACAAAACCTTCTGGCAAAAAGGCCCGCTCTTAATTCCGGCGAATCAAGTCAACCTTAATCAGATGCGCTCAGGTCAAACCCTTGATGTCATCACAAACAAAAGCCAAGCCATCAGTGGGCATCTAACCTTACTCAATGCGTCTTCTAAGCAGTTACCTAGTCGACAAGTTTGGCAGTTAAGCGTAAAAAATCATGATAAAAAAATGGCAAAATTTGCCTTGCAACAGAACACCAATGGCATTGTCGACATTATTAAAGCGAACCAGGTGACTAAAAATTCGGCAAATGCTTTACTTATCGAAGGACAACTGGCCCCACAACAAGAAAAGATCATCACTTATACAATTGAGGTGAAAAAATAAATCATCATAAAGACAAGCTAGTCAGTGGCTTGCAATAAGTTTCCACATTAGAAGCCTATTCAAAGCATTTCGTTATGATATGGTCAGTAGTCATAATAGATATAGCGAAAATGGCACTGCCACAAGACCAGAAGTTACGCTAGTATTATAACTAAATTTCATACTATGAGCCTACAGAAATCTATGAAAAAGCATATTATCTCATCTTTGATAACGGCCGCTGTCATGAGCAGTACAGCCGTTCAAGCCGAAAGTATTTACGACGTCTATAAACTGGCGAAACAAAACGATCCAGGCTTGCGTGCTGCTGCGGCAACCTACCAAGCACAAAAAGAAGGGGTCACAGTCACTAAGGGGAATCTTTACCCAGAAATTAGCTTCAGTGGCAGCCTAGGCTATACCAATATAGACAGTCCTTCGATTGAATACGACAATAACTCAAACTCATTGGCATTAGAGCTGAATTACCCTATCTACTCTCCAGCCCTTGGCTATGCCGTAGATGCGGTCGAAATTAGTTCTGCCAGCGCCGGCGTTAGCTACGAAAATTCTGAAGAAGACTTGGCCCTGACCACCCTAACAGAATACTTCAACCTGCTGATCGCTCAGTCTACCTTACAAACCACAGAAGCCTTGGTAAAAAGCACAGCAAGTCAGCTTGACCGTGCTAAAAAGCAATATGAAGTGGGTCTAGCTTCCGTGACCGATCTTCAAGATGCACAAGCGGAATACGATTCGGTACGAGTCACCGAATTGAGCGCCCGTTCTAGCGTATCTTATGCTCAAAAAGCCCTTTACCAAAGAACAGGACGTGTGATCGAAAGCATTCCTACTTTGTCTGCGGATTACCCTATTCGTTTAGACCCAAACATGACCGTTGATACCTTGATTGCGAAAGCGCAAAAAGACAACAAAGAACTGAAAATTTTGAGCCTAGCGGTTGAAAGTGCGGAAAATAACATCAGCATTCAAAAATCCAATGGCCGCACACCTACGGTTTCTATTACTGGTTCGCTTTCTCGCACCGACAATGATTACAGTGTGACTTCCAGCTCACTGACCAGTGGCGCAACGAATACCACGGCGCTTTCCTTAGGTGTTAGCATCCCGTTGTACAGTGGTGGCGCGATTAACGCTTCTGTTCGCCAGGCCTCCGCTGAAGCGGAATCAGCAATCGAACAAAAAGCCAGCTCATTGCAATCCATTGAGTTAAATATTCGTAGCTTGTACCTTGACCTGCAAACTGCAGTGGCTCAAATCGAAGCACAACAGCAATTGATTCGCTCTCGTAACAGTGCTTTAGAAGCCACGAAAGCCGGCTATGATGTAGGTACTCGTAACCTGGTTGAATTGCTAGATGCTCAATCAAATCTATACGATGCTCAAAATACCTATGAGCAATACCGTTATAACTTCGTTCTAAAACAACTTAGCTTGTTAGAAGCAACTGGTGACTTAACGGAAGATAAGATCAAACAACTTGATAAATGGTTGGTTGCTCAAAACTAAAGCCCCTTTATTCGGCTCAAAAAAAACCACCGCATGTTATCGTGCGGTGGTTTTTTTTATGCTGGGTAGCTGACTCAATCTTAAGACATCAATAATCTATTGCTTTCGCCAGACTAACTCAGCGCGACCCTCGCTTAACGGGTCATCAGCGTGTCTCGTTTGGTAAAGCGCGCAAGCACCTTATACAAACCGAACGCATCATGGCTACCTGCCAGCTCTCGAATCGAGTGCATACCAAAGGTTGGCAGACCGATATCTATGGTTGGCACACCGATTTCACCAGAAGTAATTGGTCCGATTGTGCTGCCGCACCCCATATCACTGCGTACCACAAAGGTTTGCACATGGTAATTTTCTTGTGCTGCCACATCTCGATAAATACTCGCCGTTTCGCTATTGGTAGCATAACGTTGATTGGCATTGACTTTAATCACGGCCCCTTTGTTAATCGCTGGCGCATGGTTTTTATCATGACGATTCGCATAGTTAGGGTGCAAGGCATGAGCATTATCCGCCGACACCAACATAGAGCGCTGAATCGCTTGCACAAACTGTTCTGGGTTAGGCGACAAACGTCGTAACACATCATCCAAGAATGGCCCATTAGCACCACACGCTGACAAACTGCCAATTTCTTCATGGTCGGTACAAATTAGCAAACTAGGACGCTCATTATTAGAACTTAACAGGGCTTGCAAACCGACGTAACAGCTCAACAAGTTATCCAGTCTCGCCGAACAAATGTATTCTTTGTGCAGGCCGACCAAAGCCGCAGGCTGAGTATCATAAAGGCTTAATTCAAAATCCAACACTTGCGCAACCGGCAAATCAGGATGTTGTTGTCGCAGCTGAGCAATCAACAACTGATGAAGGTCAAACTCGTTATCCGCACCACATAAGATCGGCAGAATTTCTTCTTGTGGGTTCACCGAAAAACCTTCATTCACTTTGCGATTTAAGTGAATGGCCAAATTCGGCACGACAGCAATCGGCTCTTTAAAATCAATTAGGCGGCTGACAATATTGCCAGCGTCGGTTTTGGCAGTGACACGACCCGCAATGGATAAATCACGATCCAACCAAGTATGTAGCAGCACACCACCATACACTTCCACACCCAATTGATGATACCCAAAACGATCCACATGCGCGTTTGGCTTCAATTTCAAACATGGGCTATCCGTATGCGCCCCAATCATCCGCCAACCGGTTTGACTTACATCCAATACAGGTGTTGTAAACGCAATTAAGGAAGATTCATTACGAGTAACGAAATACTTCCCGCCTTCTTCAATAACCCAATTATCTTCTTCAACTAGCTCAACATAACCTTCTGCAAGCAGTGCCAAACGCATGCTATCAGTGGCATGGAAAGGTGTCGGGGACGCTTGAAGAAAGGACAACAATGAATCATTAAATTGTGAATATTCCATATTTTTCCATAAGCAAAATGCTTTAAAAGTGACTTTTTAACACTTAGGCTAGCCTTAATGCCCTGTGTCTAATATGATTTTACCAATGATATACAAAATAGACAGAGAGATACGACACCGGATGAACCTAAAACGCCTACTACTTTGCCTACTATCAGGCTATTCTTTTGCCGTCACTCCCGTATCCGCCTATCAGGAGTTACAACCTCCTCATGAGTACGATCAGGTTTCTAAAGAACTGGTTGAAATGCTGGAAGGCATTCACTACAACAGACCTCAGATCGACGACACCATTTCGACAAAAGCATTCGACTATTATATCGATGCCATGGATCCAACCAAGAGTTTCTTTTTACAAAGTGACATTGATGCCCTAGAAACGTACCGCTATGAGTTCGATGACGCCCTTCGAAATGGTGATACCCAGGTGGCCTACACCATTTATAACTTGTACTTAAAGCGCTTCGAAGATCGCGTTAAAGACCTACAAGCCAACTTACCTGACATGGTAAAGGCCTTTGATTACACCATTGATGAAAGCCTAAACGCTGACCCAGACAATCAACATTGGGCCACATCTCAGGCAGAACTAGATGACTACTGGCGTAAACGCTTGAAGAATCGCGCTCTGATTCTAAAAATGAACGGCGAAGAAGAAGACAAAATTGTCTCTGTATTGGAACGTCGTTATAAAAATCAACTAAAACAAGTTGATCAAACCAACGCCATCGATGTATTCCAAATTTTTGCCAATGCCGTAACCGCAGCACTAGACCCCCACACCAGCTATTTCGCACCACGTGCTTCTGAAACCTTCAACATCAACATGAGCTTGTCACTAGAAGGCATTGGTGCTGTACTGCAAATGGACGATGATTACACTAAGGTTGTCAGACTCGTACCAGGCGGACCAGCTGCCACACAAAGCGAGTTAGCCCCCAATGATAGAATCATTGCCGTTGGCCAAGGTGATGAGGCCATGGTGGATGTAGTCGGCATGCGTCTCGACGATGTGGTCGACATGATACGTGGCGAACGTGACACCACAGTAAGATTGGAAATCACCCCAAGCAAAGGGGACACGCAAACCAGTAAAGTCATCAACATAGTACGTAAAAAAGTCAAATTGGAAGATCAGTCTGCCAAAAAAGAAATCGTCGAAGTAGAACGTGGCGGTGAAACCTACAAGGTCGGTGTGATTTCGCTGCCAACCTTTTATTCCGATTTCGCCGCTATCCAAGCAGGCGAAAAAGACTACAAAAGCTCCACTCGAGACACCAAAAAGCTGATTGAAGAACTGCGCCAAGAAGACATTTCCGCGCTTATCTTAGACCTGCGTAACAATGGTGGCGGCTCATTACAAGAAGCCAACGCCTTAGCCGGCCTATTCATTCCGTCTGGGCCGACGGTACAAATCCGCGATCAAAGTGGCCGTGTCACACCATTGGGTGATTCTGATCCAAGCATCACTTACAGTGGGCCGATGGCAATACTGGTTAACCGCATGAGTGCTTCAGCATCTGAAATCGTAGCTGGCGCCTTACAAGACTACGGCCGAGCACTCATTCTGGGCGACCAAACCTTCGGTAAAGGCACAGTACAAGTATTGCAAGAGTTAGACAAAGGCCAACTTAAAGTCACTCAAGCCAAGTTTTACCGTGTGTCAGGCGAAAGTACCCAACACAAGGGCGTCATGCCCGACATTGCCTTCCCTTCTTTAATCGACAAAGAATCTGTCGGAGAAAGCGCATTGGACAACCCACTTCCTTGGGACAAGATCCATGAAACACGTTACCCAGTGTACTGGAACATGCCAGCTTACTTGCCCATTTTGACGCCACGTCATGAAGCAAGGATGGCAAAAGATCCCAACTTCATCGCGCTGAATGATCAAATTGATTACTTCAAGCAGCAAGTGGAAAAATACAAAACCATTTCGCTCAATGAAAACACCCGCATTCAACAGCGAGAAGAAAACGAGCAACATGAATTGGATCGTGAGAACACTCGCCTCCAAGCCCTAGGGTTAGACCCAGTGACCTCTGTTGACGACATTGAAGCCAGCGAAGAAGACACTTACGCAAAAGAAGCGTCTGAAATTCTGCTTGATTTCATTGCCACTAACCAAATGGCACAGAAACAAGCTGAGAAGCAAACGGCGCAAAACTAAGCTTAATCGGCACGGACCACAGGCTTTGTGATCCGTGCCCTTCCCCGATCCACTCTACGTAACCGAAAACAACATGGCTAAAGCGTCCACAGACCGCAATACAATCGACCTGTTTGGTAAATCCCCTGGTCGACCAAGAACCAGCACCCTAAACCGTAAAGACCAACTAAAGCTAAATAAACGCGCCCAACGTCAAAAAGAAAAGAAACTGGGCTTAAAGCGTTTAGAGCTTGTCATTGAACAAGAGGCCATCGACACACTCGATCAACTGTGTGAATTGAACGGATTAAAACGTTCTGAATGGCTACTCCAGCAAATTCAGAGCGGTGCCAAACAACTTAAAAAAAGTCCGCTCAAAAAACCAACATAAACACCCCATAGAAAAGCCGCCATTCATATTAGAGTTTTGCTATACTGTCCTGCCCATTTTATTCAATTGGCAACGACGCAGCGTTATATGGCAAAACTCTATTTTTATTATTCCGCAATGAATGCAGGAAAATCTACCGTACTGCTTCAATCTGCCCATAACTATCAAGAAAGAGGCATGCAGGTTTTATTATTAACCGCCTCCATTGACGACAGATTTGAAACCGGCAAAATTGCCTCTCGTATTGGTATTTCCGCTCAAGCCAGTTTGTTTGATAATAAAACAAACATCACAGAACTGATTAAAACCGAAAGTGCCAAACAACGTCTTAGTTGCATTCTAATTGATGAAGCCCAGTTTTTAACCAAACAACAAGTTTATGCTTTGTCCGAAGTGGTCGATAAAATGGGCATTCCAGTTTTAGCCTTTGGCATTCGTACTGATTTTCAAGGCGAGTTATTCGAAGGCAGCCAAGCCTTACTGGCGTGGTCTGATAAACTGATAGAATTAAAAACCGTGTGTCATTGTGGTAGCAAAGCCACCATGGTAATACGAGTCAATGAGCAAGGAATTCCTGTGAAAGAAGGGGCTCAGGTAGAAATTGGCGGCAATGATCGTTACTTATCTGTGTGCCGAAAACACTTTAAAGAAGCTGTGAGAGATTAACTATGTGGTTTAAAAATGCCCAAATATTCCAATTAAGTGACACGGAGTCACTGGATACCAATGAGCTAATTAAAAAAATACCAGAATTTCCGTTACAAGAATGCGGTTCGCAGGAAGAGTTCTCTTTCGGCTGGTTACCACTGATTCGCAACAGTGAACAATGGAGCCTAGCCAGTGATCGCTGCTTACTGTTCCGCGCTGGCAAAGAAGAAAAAGTCTTGCCGTCGGCGGTGGTTCGTGAAGAACTGGAAGCCAAAGTCGCGGAAATCGAGTTAATCGAAGGCCGTAAAGTCGGTCGTAAAGAAAAAGCCGACATGAAAGACGAACTCGTCTTCACACTTCGTCCGAAGGCGTTTTCCAAACGCTCTGATATTTGGGCCTACATTGATCTTAAAGCCAAAATCATTGTTCTCAACAGCACCAATGCCAGCATGACAGAACTGCTTTTCAAACATCTGCAAACCACACTTGGCAGCTTCCCAATGACACCGCTACAAGCACAAGTGTCTCCGGCCAGTTTGATGACCGATTGGCTGACCAAAAACGAAGTACCGGCCAGCCTAGAAACCGGTGAAGAGTGTGAGATCCAAGACAGTTCTGAAGATAAAGCCAGTATTCGTTTCAAAGCCCTAGAGCCGCTTTCTGAGGACGTAACTCGTCACCTTGAACAAGGCATGTCAGTGAAGAATCTTGCCCTACGCTGGACAGACAAACTCAGCTTTGTGCTACACGACGACCTTACCCTTCGCAAAATCAAATTTGATGATGCTTTGAAAGAAGCCGCCTTCAACGATTCTCAAGGTGGTGGTTTGTCTGACATGGACGCTAACTTTTCTTTGATGTCGTTAACCATGAGAGAGTATTTCGAGTCCTTCAGTCAATGGTTCGAGATCAAGTAATCCCTGACCTCCCCAAGTTTTTCCACAGATATCGTGGATAAGCTTGGGGAGAACACTCGCCAAGCCAGATAAGATGGTATCGCACCTTAAATAGCACAATAACAACACAACGAATTGTGGCGTCAAAAACCTTTTCTTCGAACCCTAGAGTGGATAAATGTCAAAACTTCTGCAAGAACAAAAGATAGCCACAAAAGTGACTCTGGTTGGCGCTATTTGGGATGCCTTACTAGGCATAGCAAAAATCGTCGCTGGACACTTTTCCCAATCACAAGCGCTACTGGCAGACGGCATTCATTCCCTGTCCGATTTAGTCACCGACGTTTTCGTCTACTTTACCTCAGCGAACGCCCGTCGTGGGCCAGATGAAAATCACCCATACGGCCATCTAAGGTTTGAAACACTGACCACAGTACTGCTTGGCTTTGTCCTTATGTTGGTGGCAATTGGCATTGGTTTAGACGCCATCACCAACGATAGCCATAATGCGCAATTCACCTGGTACGGCTTGGCTGCTATCTTGTTGACCATTGTGGTCAAAGAAGCCATTTTCCATTACACCAAACACGCTGGTGAACAGATTCAAAGTAAAATGCTGGTGGCCAATGCTTGGCACAGTCGCAGTGATGCACTTTCCTCTGTCGCCGTATTAATTGGATTGGTAGGAATATATTTAGGCTTGCCTTGGGCTGATATGGCCGCGTCCATTTTTGTGGCCTTGTTAATTGGCAAAATGGCCATTGGCATGATCTGGGAAAACCTTGCCGAATTGGTTGATACCGCCCCGGACCCAAAACTGATGGCACAGATCAAAGAGACAGCAAATGGTTTAAAAAATGTCATGGCCCCTCATGATATGCGTGCCCGCTCTATGGCTGGCAAAATCTACCTAGACATGCACATTCACGTACCCAGCCACGCCACCGTCAGCGAAGGTCATTATCTTGGTGATCTAGTGGCTTACACCATCAAACAAGCTCACCCTCAAGTCACCGATGTCATGGTGCACATCGACACGGACGATAGCATTCAAACCGACAGCTTCCGCGAAGAAACTGGCAAACCACCCCAACTTAAGCTGCCAGCAAGACAACAAATCTTAGCGGATCTTGGGTATTTATTGAGAGAACACAAGACGTATCTGGACATCGACAATACCCGTTTGCATTACCTAAACAAACAGCTCGATATGGAAATCATTGCCCTAGCGGATAAACTCACTTCCGAGCAGCAAGCTGCGGTCAGTGAGCAAATTTTATTCATACTCGGCCACACCAGCTACATCCAACATGCCAGCATTCACTGGATTTATTCGTCCAAGAACGCCTAACTTACTCCTCGTGACGCGCCTCTTCATCTGAGCTTTCTAACGCTTGGTTAAGATGCGCTTCTGGCAATGCCTTGGTGGTTTTCGCTCCCATCACCTTTAATTTTTCCGCTCTGGCCAACAAATTCCCCCGACCAGTGCTTAACTTTTTCAATGCCGCATCGTGACTGCGATTGACCGCATCCAGTTTATTACCGATGTCATCCATATCCTGAACAAAGCCTGAGAACTTGTCGTACATGGCACCAGCTTGACGGGCAATCTCAATGGCATTTTGACTCTGCTTTTCATTGCGCCAAATGTTTTGTACCGTGCGTAGAGTCGCCAGCAAATTGGACGGCCCAACGATGATGATATTATGCTCAAACGCTTCACTAAATAGACCGTTATCCGCCTGCAATGCCAAACCAAACGCCGCTTCAATGGGGATGAACAAGAGCACAAAATCCAACGATGACACACCAGGTAAATCTTGGTACGACTTGGCACTCAGCTCTTTCATATGACGACGCACTGCGTCCAAATGCTGCTTCAAGGCCCGTTGACGGTCTTCCTCTGTCTCGGCTTCCATGTAAGCCAGATAACTGACCAAGACCATCTTAGAGTCCACCACAATTTGTTTATTGTCAGGTAGATGAATCACCACATCAGGCTGTAAACGACGCCCGTCTTCCGTCTGATAAGACGCCTGAAGCTGATATTCGCGGCCTTTCTCCAACCCAGAACGCTCCAAAATACGCTCTAAGATGACCTCCCCCCAGCCGCCTTGCAATTTATTCTGGCCTTTCAAAGCATGAGTCAGACTCACCGCATCATCACTGATTTTTTGGTTGAGTTGTTGCAGGTTTTTAATTTCTTTGGCGAGGGAAAAACGCTCGCGCGCTTCAGCTTCATAACTTTTTTCCACTCGTTCCTGAAATTTTTGAATCTGAGTGCCAAGTGGCGTCAACAAAGACCCCAATTGGCGCTCATTTTCTTTCGCCAATTTGACGCCTTGCTGGTTCATAATGTCTTGCGCCAACTGCTTAAATTCCACCTCGTTCTGCTTCTTCTGCTCCCGGTAAAAGGCCTCTTTTTCTTGCCATACTTGTTGCGCTGCCGCAAATTGTTGCTCTAAGGTAATGGACTCTTTTTCCAAATAATGCTGCTGATCCTTGGATTGCCCCAAAAGTCGTTGTAATTCTTCATTTTGTTGCTGAATTTTTGCTTGTGACTGCTGCCACTGACGGCGCATAGCCTGTACAATAAGCGCCGCAATAATGGACGCCAACAAGGTGCCTGTGAAAAAGCCTGAAAAAGCCCAAACGGATTGCCAAAGCCAATCTGTCATAAAACATAAACCCACTAATTAAAATAAAGACATTTGCACCATGTCATAGAGACAGCGAAGAGGCTAGACTATCATTCATTGATTGGTCTTACCTTAATACCGTTTTTTATAGCGAAAACAACAAACAAGCAAGTTTACATGGATTATTATCTCAGCCCAACACACAGACAACGCTTTGAATTGGAAATCAAAAACAGCCAATTCATCACCACTGTGTGTCGCACCCAAGGACGCGACGCCGCGAAGCAATTTATTGCCGAGATTCGTGACGAATTTCCCGATGCCAACCATCATTGCTGGGCATTTGTAGCGGGGTCACCAAATAATGTCCACCTGTGGGACCAAAGCGACGATGGTGAGCCCAAAGGCACCGCAGGAAAACCCATGTTGAATGTATTGCAACATTCTGACTTTGGCGAAACCACCCTAGTGGTGACACGCTATTTTGGTGGTGTCAAATTGGGGGCTGGGGGCTTGGTCAGAGCATACAGTCAAGCGGTTCAGGAAGCCCTGACCCAGACCGAACATGAAAATATCTACCCGCGTCGCCCTGTTCAGCTAAAAATCGCCTACCCTTTATTAGGCAAGGTAGAATACTGGCTAGAACAAAGCGACATCGAAGTCACCGACAAAACATACAGCGACAGCATTATTCTCGACCTTGCTGTCATTGAACGAACTTGGCCAGAGCAACAAGCCGCTCTTACGGACCTCTGCCAAGGTAGCTTAACTTTAATTGAACCGGACAACGCATAACCATGTACCAAACTGGACAAAGATGGAGTAGCCGCAACGAGCCTGATCTCGGCGTTGGCATGATAGTCGATAAACAATCCAAATCCTTTACTCTGCACTTCCCTGATGCCGAAACAGACCGTCAATACTCACACGACCAAACCAGTCTCGTGCGCCGCACACTGACGATTGGTGATCAACTTCATTTCCAAGATGACACTTTCACTGTGCTGGAAGTCGAAGAAATTGATAACCTGATCGAATATCGCATTAGCGATCAAGATGACTGGTTAGAAGAGTCCATTATTCAATTTCCACGTAATGATAAAAACGAAATTGATTCCCTACTGGCGCTGTCACCCGCGCGCCGCATGTGGTTTGATTTACGTCGCCATACCTTGGAACATCAAGCCGCAAACGCAGCGTCCCCGGTACGAGGGTTGATGGGCTTGAAAGCCGAACTCCTGCCGCACCAAATTTACCTTGCTCACGACATTGCGAATCGCCCCAAAGCGCGTGCTTTGCTGTGTGACGAAGTGGGCATGGGGAAAACCTTAGAAGCCGGTTTGATCCTTCATCAACGCCTATTAAACGGTTTGTGCAAGCGCGCCTTAATTTTGACCCCAACCAATTTACAGCACCAATGGTTAGTGGAAATGCTGCGTCGCTTCCACCAACCATTCTCCTTGATCAATGAGTCTGTGTACGAAGACTTCATGGAAGGCGATGACAACCCGTTTGAGCAACAGCCATTTGTCATTGCACCGATTGATTGGGCAAGCCAGCACCCGAAAGCCGCACAACATATGTTGGATGCTGAATGGGACATGGTCATTGTCGATGAAGCTCATCACCTTGCTTGGCACCCAGAAACACCGAGCATTGGCTATCAAGTGGTAGCACGTTTGGCCGCCAGTTCTGAGTCCTTATTGTTGCTCAGTGCAACGCCAGAACAAACCGGCGAGCGAGAACACTTCTCTCGCTTGCAGCTATTGGACCCAGATCATTACCACAACTTTGAGCGCTACCAAGCACAACAGCAAGAATTCAAACAAGCAGCGGAATTGGCAGAGGTCATCTTACCCTTCACCCAAGCCGACCACGGTTTAGAAGCACTTAATTGGTCAAGCGAATTTGCCAGCTACCTGTCTGAAGTGAAAAACAAAGACTGGTTCATCCAACTTGAGAAAAGCCAAGGCGAACAACAAATTGAAGCCGCTCAAGAAGCCATTAGCTGGTTGATCGACCGCCATGGCACAGGCCGTGAAATGTTCCGTAATACTCGTGCGGCCGTCGGTGGATTCCCAGATCGCTATCTGCACGCTTACCCACTGGACAACAACGAGCTGTTTGCCTCGGCGACGCACCATGTGCGACCTGAACATGACGTGGCCCATGGTGTATGGGAAAAAGACCCGCGCTGGATTTGGCTAAAAGAATTCCTTGAATGCCAAGCCGACAAAGTGCTCGTCATTTGTCATACCGCTGACATGGCGCAGTGGTTGAATGATCAACTGACCTTTGCCGGTTTCCAAAGTGCCGATTTCCACGAACAAATGCCACTGATCCACCGTGACCGTGCGGCCGCTTACTTTGCCGATGAAGACGGGGCTCAAATCCTCGTCTGTTCTGAAATTGGCAGTGAAGGCCGTAACTTCCAGTTTAGCCATCATCTGGTCATGTACGACTTGCCAGAACACCCAGACTTACTGGAACAGCGCATTGGTCGCTTGGATCGTTTGGGACAGCTTAACGATGTGCAAATCCACGTCCCTTATCTCAAAGACAGCGTACAAGAGCGTCTGTACAACTGGTATCACCGTGCGCTGAACGCCTTCTGCCGCACCACAGGTTCAGGCGATAAAGTGGAAGACGCCTTCCGCGAAAGTCTGCACGCTTATTTGCACGGACAAGATGATGACCTTGACCTGCTAAAAGAAGCCAACGTTTACCATGAAGCCCTGCTCAAGCAAATGGAAGAAGGCCGTAACCGTCTTCTGGAAATGAGTTCTTGCCGACCAGACCAAGCTCGCCAATTGATTGATCAAATCAATCATCAGGCAACCAAAGGTCTGCACCACTACATTGAGCAAGTAACCCACGCCTTCAACATCTACACAGATTGCATCAATGATGACCCAGAACGTGCAGCTTGGTTCCTCCGCCCTTCTTCCGACATGATGCTAGAAGCCCTACCTGGCATCGAAGAAGAAGGTAAAATGCTGATGCTGGATCGTCGCCAAGCTAGCCAACGTGAAGATGTCGCCTTTGCCACTTGGGAACACCCTCTGATCACCATGCTAATGGACGAAGTACAAGGCTTCGACTCAGGCAAACTGACGTCTGCTATCTTGCCCATTGCGGCTTTACCAGAAGGCACGGTATTGGTGGAAAGTATGTTTGTCATTGAGGCCACCGCGCACCCTCGCCTAAAATTGGCACAATCCTTACCCATGACCCCTATGTGGCAACTGTCCGATTCCAACGGTAAATTCCTTCATCAGCAATTTACCGCAGACAAATGGGCCGAAAAACTCAAAGGCGTGCCAAACCGTGTGGCGGAGCAATGGGTTGCTGCGTTGCGCAAAAACTTGATTGAAGTATTGCAGACGCACCAGCTCAACGCCCAAGACCAAGCTCGTCCGATCGTTCATTCGGCAAAAGCCGCGTATCAACATCGTTGCGAGAACGAGATTGATCGTCTGCGTGAACTCAAGGCCTACAACAGCTTGATTCGCGATGAAGACATTGCCGCGCTGGAAAACAACATGCAAGAAGGTTTGGTCCGTATTGATGAGCACCAGATTCGCCTCGACGCGATCCGCATCATATTGACCACCAAACCGGAATAAACTCAGTGATCGAAACCCCATCCCTGTTGGAGATACTGTATGAGGACGACTGGTTTGCGGTGATCAACAAACCAGCCAACTGTTTATCTGTGCCCGGTCGCGGGCCAGATAAACAAGACTCTGTCTTATACCGTGCCGAACAACATTTTGGCGAAGCCTTTGCCATTCACCGGCTGGATGAAGCCACTTCAGGCTTGATTCTGGTTGCCAAAACCCACGAATGCCAAAAACGCATGTACGCGCATTTTCGTGAACGGGAAGTGACCAAGGAATATCGCGCTTTGGTCAGAGGACGACTAATAGGCGAACGTGGTGTTGTGCGCAAACCGCTGCGCTGTGATTGGCCGAATCGCCCGAGGCAAATCGTCTGTACCGACGAATGGAGTAAAGACTCCATCACGCTATGGGAACCGATTTGTTATGAAGGCAACACCACACGAGTTCGCTTAACCCCTCACACAGGTCGCTCACACCAACTGCGGGTTCATATGCAAAGCTTAGGACACAGCATCATAGGTGATGAATTCTACGATCCTGAGTATTCAACAGCGGATGCTAGGCTGTTGTTGCATGCCTATCGGTTGGAGTTTCAACATCCTTTTACAGGGGCTTGGGTGGCGTTTGTGGCGGCCATGCCGTTTTAGGGAATTCCCTAGCCCTTTTGAAGGGAGTTTCCCTTATACCCTTTTTTGGTTTTGCTTTACCCGAGAGGATTTTTTTATCCTCTGAATGGCTTTGGTTGGGGAGCTTTTTTCCGCTTTTAAATTCTGGGAAAGGCTAGGCGGGTAACTTCTTTTTTTGAATTCAAAAGTAGCGCCACAAAAGTAACCAAAAAGTCGCTTTTGTCATATTCCCGATATTACTCTTTGTCGCGCATTCCATTACTGCATTAAAAAGCGCGTCGAGGGTTTCCTCATGAAGCTCATTATCTCTTTTTACGTTTAAAAGCGGTAAGTTTGAATACAACTTTTATTTACAGTATAAGTTGTGTTTTGATTTTTATAGAGAAAAGCAGGTCTCTTTTTCCATCCCTTTTCCAAAGGGAAAGTTAGGATGGGGTTAGTCAGGCAGCCTCAACGAATCTAAGAATTAACAGTTTTTTATGGAAAAGCCTAAAACACTGATCTATTATGAAATTCACTTAAGGGATGTACTGATAAATTGACAAGGATTTTTCCTACCTGATTTGGTCTCACATCCTAATTATTATTAACCGCATTTCGGTTTTTGCTTGTTCAAAGAATGATGAAAAGATAGGTAAGACTGTGACTTGGAAATTCTGGGACTAACATCGTTTCGTTGAAAACGCCAAAATGATTAGAACCAAGTCAGCGACTGTTATTCGTAGTAAATGCATCAGGGATAGAGGTAAATAATACCTTACAAAAAATCCGAATAGATGGCTGCAAAACTGTTCTTGTTAGATCTTGATTTTGCTTGCAAAAATCGGGGTGTCCATAGATGTTATACCTATTCAACACCTGCCTTAATCGGAGATGAATTATGGAATCGGAAATTGAGAATATATTTGTAGAAAGCTTTTCTGATCATGACGAAAAATTGGATGTTTTAAGAAAACGCTGGGAAGAGCTTGGTTTGTCAAAAGGAGTGGAGACTTTTGCGCAGTCTATTTCAGGAACTATGAATATGTCCGTGGGAGTGTTTAGATATCAAGCAGACAACTTTTCTGGTGATATTGTTTTTTTTGATAAGAATTTTATTGCATCTGGATCGTGCAGGTGGAGAAATCTAAGCCGTGGCTGGGAAAATATACAAACGTGGTCTATGGAATATGATTCCTTAGATGATTCTATTACCCTAAATATAGGGCCAGGCAATGCGAAAATTGCCTCAGTGTCAAGAAGTACCTCAGATGCAAACTTAAGATTCGATATTTCTCAGAAGAAAGTGATTTTTGTTGTTAGACAGAAAATCTCATTTCCAAGAGATTTAAAACTGCATGTTGGTTCTAACATGGTTATTCAAGGGTAAATCCCAGAAAAGTATAACAATTCAATCCAGCCGAACGCTAAAGCGTCGGCTGATTGAGGCGTTATGTGCCTGTCTAATTTAGGAGTTCCAATGCCATTACCAAACACAATTTTTGTAGCAATAGGAGTTATTACTGCAGCGTCTTTAACAGGTGTTTTTTCATTTATTACCCTTATCAATCAAAAAGAAGGGAAAGTTTCTGAATTTCGTCAAAACTGGATAGATGCACTTCGAAAAGATATTGCAAAATTAACTTCTTGTCTTGATAGAATTTCCACTTCATGGCAATTAATTAAATTACGAGAGGATAAAAAGGAAGTTCCTTTTGACGGTTTAGTTTGGATGGATGATTTAAATGAATTAGTAAAAGATGATGTTTCAAATTTTAGTGAGTGTCATAACCGCATTCTTTTAAGTTTAAATCCGGAAGATGATAAAGAGTTAATTAGCAAACTTAAAATAGCTAAATTGTCATTATCTAACAGTGAAGTCTTGTTTGAAAAGGCTGAAATTGATACTCAAATTGAAAATATAGTTTATTTAACTCAACAACTATTGAAAACAGAGTGGGAAGTTGTGAAATCGGGGGAAAAAGCGTATATAAACACCAAAAGAGCAACGACATTTATTGTTGCTACATTATTACTTACTTTACCTGTTACATATTTCTACTTTCTAAATTAGAATAATTGGGGTCAGAGTCTGAGGGATCCCCACGAATTTCACGTCAAAATACTCGATGCTTCACGCGGTGTTTTTGTGCATTGTGTGAGCCCTTCTCTCCATTGTTTCTCTGTGATTTTTAAGCCTACTTATATGGCTCGTTTTCCTAAATATGCGAACGATAAAGTGCGCCTATGTCGAATACTATTACTCTGAAATCGATGTTATAGACCTGCTTGCTGAACCACTTTTCAAATAAATGGGGTCAGAAAAGAATAAATGGGGTCAAAGTAAAATTAAATCAAAAAATTCTGTTATTCAACAGTAATTATTTTTTAGCAGGATAAAGGACTCTGACTCCTTTGATTAATCTGGCGTCATCAACTCCTCAAGTAATAAAATACCAATAACGATACTATACGAACACCCACTCACTGAATGGACGTATAATGTCGTTCACAAAACAGCATCTCTATTGGAAAAAGGATCCTCACATGAATGGAAAAATTGGGCCGCACGAAGGAGTCGAGTTTATCCTTTTTGATAGAGGGGAAAAGCACGTTATCTATTTTAATTGGGACTGTTGGCCAGAAGATTATTTTGCTGCCGCGAAGTTAGTCGGAGCTAAAACCATGCGTTTTACAGAGCCAGATGGTGAGAAAGAATCTTATATTTTCTATCGAGATGGCTATGAAGAAAAAGCCGAAGAACTCAAAAGTATCATCCTTTCAAAGCATACGGTCGATGATAGCGACTTTGAAGAAAAGGAGTATCGGATCGGCGAAATCCTTGATTATAAAAAGGAAGATGTTGCGCTGTTTATCAGTAATTTCAAGGTAAACCATTAATACAGACGAAAGGAGTCAGAACACTTTCATTGTTTAACCCCCTCTAACTCCCCCCTTTACTAGGGGGAGAAATATATTATCCCCTCTCCTTTTCATAAAAGATTGACCCGCTAAATGTAGGCCAGATCAGCTTGGTACCATCAGACATATTGTGTAGAGAGTCACCAAAAAGCTGCATATCTATATAGTTTATTTTTCCCCCTACCAAAACAATGCTCGTTTTGTGCTATGTAATAGCAAAGAAATGCGCGGTTTGTACTGGCAAGAAATGAAGAAGCGTTTTAGTATCAATGAGTAAGGATATCCACGTGCGCTCTTTTTTAGGGATGACACGCTGTGCTTACCTAAAAGCAAGATGAAATAACGCGTATGCTCGTTTGTAACCCTCGTTTTTTCGTGGAGTGTTGAATCATTATTTTATTTCAATGGGTTACAACGTTTCAAAAAATAACCCCAATGCGTAAATGAGCGTGCGCATTATTAAAATGTTAAATTTCAAGGAAGCATCATGCAAGAATCGCGGAAACTAGAGGACTATCTGATAGAAAAGCCTAAGCCAAAAGGTATAGATGTCCTTTGTGGTTTGAAGCATTTTTCAATCATTACATACGCAGTACCGTCTGATAGGTTTCAAGGTATATTTCCCGAAAGGTTTCAATTAGACACAGTTGAAATCAACGGCCAAGAGATGGGGCTTATATCTGTAGTTCCATTCATTGATGTTGATTTTACTTCAGCAGTCTTCCCGTTTCCGAAATTTACAATGGGCCAAACAAACTATCGAATATACATTATCGACACTGAAACTGGGGAACGTTGTGTATGGTTTCTTGGTACTACTTTAGATTCTTGGACGCTAGCGGTGCCAAGATACCTTTGGAATCTTCCATGGCATGCTGGAAAAGTTAGCTTTGACTGCACTCTTAATGAAGTTAATGGCTTGTACGAAATGTACCATATGGAAACTGAGTCAGACTGGGCTGCAGCTTCAGTTGATTTGATTCAATCGGAATCTGACTTGTTAACATTTCCGGGGTTCCCCGATGTTGAGTCTGCCTTGGTCTATCTAACGCATCCGCTAGCTGGATTTTATTATCGTAGAGATAAAAAGTTGGGTACATATCGTGTGTGGCACAAAGAGCTTGAGGTTAAGCCCGCCAAGCTAAAATCAGCTAATTTCAAACTTTTATCTGACCTTGATATTGTTAAAGAAGAAGAGCAAAGCAATCCCTATAGTGTATTAATCGAGCCAATAAATGAATTTACCATATACTTACCTCCTACCATTGTTGGGTAAAAATTTAACAAGGGGCGCTCAAGCAAGGACGTAGCAAAGTTGCGCCGCTTAGCTTGGCGTTATGTGTCTCAAGGAATACAATGCGAATTTTAGCCTTACTATCTCTATTGTTTGCTTTTAGTGCAAATGCTCAAAATGGCACGGCCGAAGGCGTCATGAAAATGATGGGAGCTTTAGACCAGCGAGCGTCCCAAGCCCAGAATGAAGGAAACTATGTTCGTGCTGAAGAAAGCAGAAGACAACTTATTTCTCTTATGGAGAAAACTAACTTTCAGCCATCAGAAATAGCAAGGCAATTGAGCAATCTGGCTTCTGTACTGAATCTAATAGACAAACCAGAAGAAGCCGAAATCATATTGGAGAGAGCTCTTGGCCTATTGGATTCAGACCCTGCAAGCGATAAAGTGCAACTAGCTGTTTTAAACGGTAATCTCGGCGAAGCTCTATTAAAACAGGGCAAGCATGATTCTGCCAGGGCGCGGTATGAAGATGAATTAGATACTCTTCGTGAACTATCAATGGAGAGCACTCATTTTTCAGCATCAGCTCACATCGGCATTGGGACTATAGAGGCAGAGCTTGGAAAATTTGATAAAGCATTAATACACTACGAATTCGCGATACCAATTTTTCGTAGTATAAGTGATGACTCGCACCCAGTTACCAGAAGGGTGCTCAGAGAATACGAAGAAATCCAAAGAAAGGCTAATGGGCAATAGTCACCAACAAATAACAATACGCTCCAAGTCGACCGCTTACAGCGGCGCTTGAGTTAAGCGTTAGCAGTAAAAGGATGTGCATGTTCAAATTCTCCACATTATTCTTCGTATTCTTTTTTTTAGGCTGCTCTTCTGAGCCAAAAGAAGACCTGACAAATGTATTTGGAATTCATATTGGAAAAGCGGTACCAGATGTATATTTAAAAACACGTACTGAGGAATATCCAACTCGAATTATTTCTTTAGACGTAAAAGAAAATGATGAACTAAACGTGTTCAACTCTTTTATTATTCAAATAATTGAATCTAACAAAGCTGTATATTCAATTATTGCTGAAAAGAAATACGTAAGCGCCAATGACTGTAATGCAGCATTTCAGGACTTATACCTACTGTTAAATGAAAAGTATGAGCACTTAAAACAAACGAGAGAGCTTAATGTTGATGGTAAAGTAATATCGGCTGACGACGGTTATAAGTCATCAAATGGGAAATACCATTTGCGATTTGGTTGTTCTATCGATGATGAGGGTGCTAATAATTTAAATCTTACTCTCTGGGATGTAGAATTAAAAATCGAAGTCGATAACCTTTGGAGTAAATTTACTGCTAACAAGTAACTAAAGCGGGAAAAATAAAGCTTGGTTTTTTTCGCTTCGCTCAAAATTATAGGCAAGCTAATCATTTACCCCTTAGTTGGGCGTTAGAGCTTATAAAGGAATATCGTGGCAAACTTAATAACCGTTGAATCTTTCAGTGATCCTTTAGAAGCACATCTTGCAAAAGGCCGTTTGGAAGCTGAAGGTATACAAGCATTTATTGCCAATGAACATCATATCTGGGCAAATTGGATGATTTCTCACGCTTTAGGTGGTGTTAGAGTTCAAGTTAACAGTAAAAACATTGATGCTGCGAAACGAGTCATGGAGCGATATATTAATGGAGCCTATGAAAAGGAGCTTAACCAAGAGTTTAACGATTTGAATGTTAAACTTTGCCCAAGCTGTCATTCTGAAGCATACACGAACTCACCAACTAGACTCTCTAAATTCCTGCTTATTATTTCCTTCGGTTTACTTGGTATTATCTCTAAACTTAAGAAGGTAAATCACAAATGTAATGAATGTGGGTTCTCATGGAAAAACTAAGCTCTAACAAGAAAATTAAATTCGTTCGCTCCGCTCTCTGAGATTAAAGGGCTCAGCCTCCTTTAATTTTTAGTTATCGAAACGCGCATACTTGCTATTAAAAATAGCTATTAATTACTTAAAGGAATACAAAAAATGCAGGAAAACAAAGAAGAATTAAAGAAAATCCAAAGTAAAATCATCAAATTAATGCTCCTTGACTTTCCTGGGGTTATTCTAGTGGGAATAGGTTTGTATGGTATTTTAAAGAAACATAATAATTTCTTTTTGGAACAATTCGGCAATCACAATCTTGCGTATGTATCATTAGGACTAGGTATATTCATAATGGCATTAGTTATTCCAAAATTAATTCCATTACTAAAAAGGCAATCTGAAATTGTTAACGGTAGCGCCACATAACAAAAAATTCAAACCGGACGCAAACACTTTGGCACCGTTCGTACCTCACGGATTATCGCCAAAGCTCTATGCGCTGTTTAATTTAAAAGTAATGCTTCTGAAGAGAAGCATTAAACTCATTGTAATTTCGCTAATGATTTTTACCCTTTCGTCGTGTGTGGTATTACACGAGGAATATTTCTTTCCACAAGCAATTGGCGGTAAAGTTGAAAAACAATGGTGCCGTGGTCATGTCGGCGTTGATAATCAATTAATTTTCTCCTTCGAAGACGTTGAAGTGAATATGGATGTTTGGGAGTACAAGAATATAACTAGGCTAGGAATATCGTTTAAGCTTCATTCAAAATCCGAAGTGGTCTGGCCGAAGCAGTCCCTTTTCGTAACAGTTAATCAGTCTCAAAACGTTATTGAAGTCACAAGTTTCGATAGATTGATACGGCAAGGTGATGACATTACAACTGAAACATACTTTGTCGGCACAGCCATGACAAAGAAAAACAATCCAGCCAATGAAACCTTCTATGAGTCTTTCATTGTCAGCAAAAGTAGTGTCGAAACGATAGAGGTGTCTGCATTTACTTTAATTATCAATGGCAAAAAAGAGCAAATACCTCTGTCGGTATTTTCGAAAAAAAGTGGCTTATTTCTACATCCGCTAAATTGCTGAGGAAGCCTAACAGGGCCATTAAAAGCAGGCACGCAACAGATGGCTCGGCTCATCTCTGACTTATTAATAGATATCACCAGAGTAAAAATAAATGCCAAATAATTAACATACTTTCATTTTACTCTAGCTCCATCACCATTATTTTTAAAAAATTGAAATTATTTAAATTTCGTATAAAATGTTACACCCAAACCTATAGGAATATAATTTAATGAGAAAAATTTTTTTAGCTTTTTTTGCATATTTAGCTTCAACGAGTTTAATGGCAGAATCAAAGTTTCAGGCAGGTATTGGTTACTCTATGTTCGAAAGTACTGATTCATACTCTTCGGGAGATTATAAAGACTCTATTGATGCTCCCTTATTAGCCGTCAGATATGCATTTTCTAAACGATTTGCTATAGAAGGTGAATACCGTTTTAGCAGAGAAGATAGCTGCACTAAACCTGATGGTTCAGCTTGTAATTTTGGTGAACAAAGTATTGATGTAAGTGGAATAGATCTAAATCTTTTACTCGGAAATCATCTTACAGATGAAGATTCGATTTATTTTTACTCAGGCGTTGGTTACTTCTTTGATCGCTGGTCATATAGTGGTAATGGAATCGATGACACTATAAGCGGTTTACAAATTCCATTTGGTATTGGGTATAACTTCAAAGAATTATCTATAGAGGGAAAGTATATATATCGCCCCTATTCCAACTATCGTGACTCTTCTTTTGACATTAACCTTTCCACAACTGATACATATTATGGAAATGACCTTTTCATCAATATGTTTTCTCTAAAAATAATGTACGCTTTATAATTTAACGTCATTTCATTTAACTATTAATTCTAATTTATTTCCAAATAAATTAGACTAAAATAAATAACAAGGTATGAGCAAGATCAGCTGCCATTTAAAATGCTAGAGGATAAATGAACTAACTTTAATTTGACTTCTTTATATTGGCTCTAGAGCCAGATGGTGAAAGTGTCGAGTTTCGTCGTATTGTTGTTGCAAAGAAGGAACGAGGAATTGGTCAACGAGCTATTGCTGAAATGGAAAACTTTTGTCGTAATGAGCTAGGTCGGCTTCGTATTTGGTTGGATGTATTCAAAAAAATATCAATTTGACCTCGTTTCGCATCGCTCAGAAAATTACATTAACATTAGGAACCACTCGTTATTAAATTATGAGTATGAATCAATATCTGTATAAAATTGTTCCTACCAGACCGGAAATGCTGATTTCTGGTCCTACGGATAATGAAAGCGTGTTGTTGGAGCAGCATTACAAATACCTGCATGAGCTAACTGTGCAGGGTATTGTAAGAATCGCTGGTAGAACACTTGTGGAAGACGAATCCACATTCGGTATCGTAGTCTTTAACGCTGTGTCTGAGGATGAAGCGCGTCATTTAATGAATGCAGATCCAGCGGTTAAACAAGGTGTAATGCACGCAGAGTTATACCCATTCCGCATTGCTTTAGACGCTAGTCGCCTCGATGAAGACTCAGACACCTAACAAGAATACGACATCGACACTTGGGTGTGCCTTTCCTTTGCTATCGCCCTATTCAACTACCTTTATCGACGACATTTATCATAAAACAGCGTCACTGTATGTGATTCTTTCTAGGTGTGAAAGTGCTTCCTAGTCCATTTTTTCGAACCTTGTTTTAAGTAATAAATCACTCTCTGCCAACCTTCATCTTTGCTGTTGTCTTTCGTTTCTGTTGCCTTAAGTGCGTTGTCTTAGTGCGTTCCCGACGTGGCGCTTCACAAAACGTTATACTTTGATAGCATAAAGACACGTTTAAGTGATACGTAAAGTGCGAAAATTGGGGTTTATTATCGACATTTTATAGAGGTTCCCCACTTGCTCAAAAACATGAGAATTACCCATAAGCTCCCTTTAATCATGATTGTCTTTGCGCTTGTTTCCGCGCTAACGACAGGTGTTGTGGCGTATTATCATGCTGTCGAAGCAATAGAGGATCAGGCTGAACATAAAATGTACGCCTTGCTAGAGTCGAGAGAATCCGCTCTTGATCATTACTTCGACACCATTCAACGAGACATTGTTTATCATTCTCATAGCCACCTTGTGAAACGTGCTTTACGAGACTTCGACACTGCTTGGGATGCGCTACCAGACAAGAAAACCGCTTATCTACAAACACAATATGTCACGCTTAACCCGTTTCCTTTGGGACATAAAGCCGATTTGCTACGAGCTGAAGACGATTCACGGTATTCAATGGTACACGAAGAATACCATGTAGACTTTACAGCCTTTATTGCCGCTGGGGCGTTTTACGATGTGTTTCTCATAAATAAACATGGGGATGTGATTTATACGGCAAAAAAAGAAAATGACTTTGCCACGAACCTTATGGATGGACCTTGGTCTGCAACCGGGTTGGCGGATGTCTTTAATAAAGCGATAAACGACCCTTCGCAATCCTCTTTACACTTTTCCGATTTCTCTGCCCATACGCCCAGTCAAAATACGCCAGCCAGTTTTATTGCAACGGCCGTAACAGATGACGATGGCCAGCTACTTGGCGCCTTTGTCGTTCAGTTGTCTATTGAAAAACTTGATAAGGTTATGCATGTGGAAGCCGGAATGGGCAATACCGGTGAAACTTACCTCGTCGGCACAGACCACTTGATGAGAAGTAATTCGCGCTTTTTCGAAGGGCAAAGCATTTTACAAATTGAAGTAAACACCGCTCCCGTAAATAAAGCATTGAATGGTGAAGAAGGTGTCATCCTTGCCTTGGACTATCGTAATGAACTGGCTTTTTCAGCCTATAAGCCTTTTGATGTCATGGGACACAGATGGGTTATTTTAGCCGAAATAGACGAATATGAAGTCTTAGCGCCGGTACTCGAGCTAAATAAGTTGTTGTTATTGGCGGGGGGGATTATCGCCCTGTCCATTGCGCTAGTTGGCTACTTGCTGTCTTCTGACCTGTCCTCCCCCATCATGTCCATGACAGAAACCATGAAAAAGCTGGCTAAGAATGACTTATCCGTCAACATTTCAGTTAACAAGCGGAAAGATGAAGTGGGCTCTATGGCCTTGGCGCTCATTGAATTTAAAAACTTTGCCGTAGAACGAGAAGCCTTAAGGGAGCGGCTCAGCCACATGACACAGCACGATACGCTAACAGGGCTGCCTAATAGAGACCATATCATGTCTTATATTAGTGATACGTTAAAAGAAGATGCCCAACGAGGGCTTACCGTGATGTTTGCTGACCTAGATGGGTTTAAAAAGGTCAACGATGATTTAGGACATCAGGCTGGTGATGATCTATTGAAGCAAGTCAGTGAACGACTGAAACACAGTGTTCGAAAAGGCGACCTAGTCGGGCGAATAGGCGGGGATGAGTTCGTGATTATTTTGCCTGATGTGGTCGATGAAATGGAAGCAAGAAACATTGCGCAGAACATTCTTGAAAACATCAAGCAACCGTATCAGATCGAAGGAAATACGGCTTTTGTCGGTATCAGCATTGGTGGCGCTTCTTACCCCAATCACACGGATGACATTGATGAGCTACTAAAGATCGCCGACGCTGCCATGTATCACTCTAAACGCACAGGTAAACATCGATTTGTGTATCACGTCAGTTGATGCATCTGCGAATGAGGTTGACTTGAAGTTAAAGAAAGCAATCACCTCTGGAAGATTGTTTTCGGAATGGGCACTTAAGCTTTTCCATGATAAGTCTTGTAACACTCAGCAATGACCTTGGGAACGTTAACCCATCAATCTAGCCAAATGCTGATTGAGACATTATGTAACACGGAGTTGAGTTAGAATTTCATTAATTAGGCTGTTACGATTGTTCTGTGCCTTCCTAATAATGGTTTTACTTGCCTCCGTATTTTCATCGTATTTGGCACTCCACAAGATCATTTCAAGAAGCATCGGAAGAAGATCTTCACCTTTTGAGGTTAGCCTGTAAATAACCTTTGTGCGTTTATTCCTATCTTGAGATCTGGATATAAGCCCATTTGACTCTAGTTTAACTAGCCTATCTGCAAGTATATTTGTTGATATCCCCTCACCGGAATCAGAGAACTCCCCATAATACTTTTTTCCTTTAAAAACCATGTCCCTGATGATAAGAAGACTCCATTTATCCCCCAAGATATCTAGGGCATAAGTAATTGGGCAATGAGATCTAGATGTCGTATTTTTTTTCATTTCTCTAGTTTATTTTACAAACAAAACACTTGCAAATTAAAAGTATTCTTACTAATGTTAACTTGCAAATCACAAGTGTTTGAATTAATGGGATGCTCAGAATGCCAATAACCATTCACATAACTAGCCTTTACGCCGCTTTCTTCGGACTACTTTTGTTACCTATAACGATAAGAGTTGGGCTGAGAAGAATAGCAACCAACATTTGGTTTCTTGATGGTGGTGATGACAACTTATTGAGGAGAATTCGCTCACATGCAAATTTCCTCGAATATGTTCCCTTCGCCATTGTTTTAATGGCGTTAGCGGAACTTAATGCTGCCCCCAATGCCTTTATGCATACGATGGGATTATTGCTTATTTCCTCTCGCCTGATGCACTACATTACCATTAATACCAAACCTCTTGCCCCAACCAGGGCACTCTCTATGCTGGGTACCTTTGGTGTGTTTTTAATGGCTTCCTGCTGGCTTCTTTATGCTCAGATGCCATCAATTTTTCAATCATATTAAACATTACAGAAGGAGAAAATATGTCTGAACTAGAGATAACCTCAATCGCAGCCTCAATTCTTGCCATTCTAATGTTTCCTCTTACAGTACAGATATCAATGAGACGTGCAGCCTTGGGAAAAGCTGTCGGTGATATGAAAGCTGTGGTATTTGGTGATGGTAATGATGAAAAGCTTCGTCGTCGGATTCGTGCGTTTGGCAACTTCATTGAATATGCGCCAATGTGTTTGATAATGCTTGGACTACTTGAAAATGCCAGTGCAGGAAAAACCTTGGTTTGGTCCGTAGCCTGTTTATTGATTGCAGGGCGCATGATTCATGCTTTGGGAATGCTATATGCTGACAATCCCACACCTAGGGGCATAGGAATGTTCATGACCTATATTTCTTTTCTGATGCCAGCCGGGTGGTTATTACTCAATCTATGACGCTATGCCTTGATTTTTAAAGCATTTATGCCATCAACAGAACGCCAGGGAGTTAGCGGATGTTATTTACTGTGGTCGGGGCGCTTGGAATTATTCCCCGTACAAGGGAGCTAATCGAAAAAGTAACACTTGATCACCGCTTCGTGATTATACCCAACCAACAAGGTTACGCTTCTGAGCTTCTCTATGATCTCACTCTATTTTCTCGATTTAAGAAGCAAGTTTTCACCACCCAAACCGCTAGAATGATGACGCCCACAATATTGATGAAGATGAAGAAACTTTTGAGTTGGGTAAACAGACTGGACGCTGAAACAAGCGTTTCTGACAGGTCTGGATAGTCTATCAGCATGCATAGGATGGCGATGTTCTCTGCGTAGTCTGTGAGACACACAAGAAACGGCAATAAAGCAATGGTCCACCAGAAACGATTGATTAGCTGGCCTTTTTCCATTAACCAACGACTCAAGGCAAAGTAGCAAATGCCAAATGAGATGGGATAAAAAGCGTCTAAAACAAGCTGATATTTCAAGTAGAGATCGCGCCCTTCTACACCGAGCCTGTTCAGTAGAAACACCGCTTCTTGATAAGTGTAACCAGTTGACCGCAAATCAAATAAGGGCAACAGGTCTGAGTGTGCCATTACTTTAGGCATGCTGTATCCCAACATGACAGCACAAAGGGTATTGCTGATCAGCAGAAGCCACAGCACGCATTTTCCTGAAACCAACCAATGTATTTGTTTTATCATAGACAACGTCTTCTTTTTATTTTATTCAAATCTAGCATTTTATCCAAAAAACCTTATAACTCGCTTACCCTGCTTTTTGCATTCTCACTATTCTAGCCAGTGCTTGCTTAATTCTAGCCAGTGCTTGCTTTGCCACCTTGACTCACAAAGCGATTCAACTCTGCAACAGACTTGATGACATACACCTGTTTATCGGCCGCGAATGTGTTCAGCTTTGCATTAAAGTCTTGATTCCAAAATGTCGGACAGAGTTTTAAGGTTTTATAACTTTGCCAACTGCCCTTGATGACAGAACTTCCCTCTGGCCAGCCTTCGGGTTTGACAAACACACCTTTGAGCAAACGCTTGGTGACAAACCAGTAGCTGGTTGAATAGGCAAGATCCACGTAGATCAAGGTGTCTGCTGCGTCTAAACGCTGATAGAAGGCACTGATCGGGCCAAAACCATCTATGATCCAAGTCGCGGATGACACTATCTCGTCATGAGCTTGATCAAACACCTCTCGTGCTACTCGCTCTCCATTTGCTTGGTAAACCAAGCTGTCCAATGGATACAAGGGCAAACCGGTCGCTTTCGCCAGCGCTTTGCTTAATGTGGATTTACCACTACCGGGTTTGCCGAATATGGCGACTTTTTTCATATTGCCTCCTTAGTAAAATACTTTTTTTAAAAGTGCTTTCTTTGAGGCAGACATAAAAAACCCACCTCAAAGGTGGGTTTCTGAACCATAACGCACATCAAACCCCACCATTCCTAAGGAATGATGATAATTCGAGCGACTTGATGTGATGGACGTGTTTTCATGTATTTCATCTTGCGTTATTTCCTACAGAAAAGTCAAACATGGACCGTCAATTTGTTCATCACGCTCCAAACACCTACTTTGATAATCAAAGCGAAGGCTTTCTAAATCCTTTTATCTTAGGATGCGCGTGCCAAACCTGTTGCGCAGCTTGGTGCAGTAAACTGTGACGCCAAGCCACTTTGTCTTCTTCTCGATCGTATCCGCCGCCAATAACACAAGCCGTTGGAATGCCTTGGTCAAGGCAGGTTTTGATGACGTATGTGTCTCTTGCCAACACCCCTTGATCACTGAGTTTTACATACCCTAGGCGATCCTCTTGATGCACGTCTACACCAGCATCGTAGAAGATAAAATCAGCTCGATGCTCTGCAAGTAAGGTAGGCAAGGTGTCCTTGAGAATTTCGAGATAGGTCTCGTCAGTAGCACCTTTAGGGATGGCGATGTTAATGCCAGCGGTTTGCTTAACGTTGGGGTAGTTTTCTTCGCAATGCCAAGAAACCGGCACTATGTTGGGGTGATCAGGAAAGAAGGCAATGGTGCCATCCCCTTGGTGAACATCACAGTCTAAAATTAAGACCTTTTTGGCTTGCTTTGTGTTCACCAGATTAAGCGCGGCCACAGCAAGGTCATTAAAGATGCAAAATCCCGCACCATGGGCAGGGTGAGCATGATGCGTACCGCCCGCCAGATGACAGGCCAAACCATGTTGCAAGGCTAATTGACTGGTCAATATGGTGCCTGAAACGGCTCTAAGCGTCCGTTCCACCAGCCATTCTGACCAAGGCAAGCCAATGTCTTTTTCTTCTTTTGCCGTCAGCTCACCGCGAATGAATCTGTGTACATACTGTTTATCATGAGCGGCCATAAGCACAGCCAATGACAAGGGCTCAGGCTGGTATTCGTTTTCTGAGGTTAAAATCCCCTGCTCCCGCAACGTATCGGCTAATAAGCGAAACTTGTGCATGGGGAATCGGTGTCCTGCAGGAAATGGAATACTGTAATGTGGGTGAAACACCAAAGGCAGCAAAGCGGGGGTCATAAGCGGCTAGCAATAGAATCCTAACAATAGAATCACAACAGGGTAAAAAAACTCATCATAACAAGGATCCCTTCAGGATGCAGGGTAGCGACACGCTTTATTTGCGTTTCGCTACCAGCACTTTACGAATGGCCGCATTAAAGGATTCAAGAAGATGCTGAGGGAAACCTTTACCACTTTCGAAATTCACCGATTGCACGGCACGCATGGCACTTTTGTTGTATTCGCTGCCGGATTTGCCCCACACACTATCAATAAACATCACCGCCATAGACAAAATGAACGCACCTTGTGGAATTAAGGGACCAACTAAGCCTTCAGGGTAACCTGTGCCATCGAATCGTTCTTTATGGGCTTTCACTATGTCGACCGCGTCTTCCCAACCGTCATGCTTAGATAACAGCTTAGCTCCAACCATGGGGTGATTCTTCGTGGCTTCCTTTTTCGCCTCTTCGTCGTCTTTGCAGTTTAATATCACCGCCATGCCCATGTTATGCATGTAAGCGGCCGCACTCAGTTGGCAAGGGTCAACTGGCTCTCTTAACTCAGCATTGATTAACTGACAAAGTTTCAGAATGCGCTCACTGCGTTCAGAAGAATAGCCCAATAGTCGGTTGAGTTTGTGACTAAAGCCAGCAAACAGATCAATGTCCACTTGCTGTTGTTCAGTGAATTCTACCGTGATAATCAAGGAAGAAGTGTCATCCTTCTTTTCCTCTTCCATCACTTGATTTGAACACTGTCTTAATAACTTGGCCGCCAATTCCGGACGCTCTGCATCTTCTTCTTGAGCATAGATATTATCCAGACCCTGTTGCAGCAGGTCACGTAATGCACTCTCAGCCACATGAGACTGATAAATGTCTTTTAACAGAGCATGCACTTTGTCGATGACGACATTGATCAGATCACCAAAATGTTGATGATATTGAATGTAACCGCCGCGCATGCCATCGACGATTTCTTCTAACTTGTGCAAAACACCCACCAGTGGATCCAAAAAACACACTGAGCAGTTGCCCTTCATACTGTGCAATGATCGAAATAATTCATCTAATTTATCAAAGGAGAATCCATCACTTTCGATACTATTAATGATCTCTTCAATTTCTTGCTGCGCTTCTACATAGCACTCTAGCAAGTCATCTTTAAGTTCTTTTTCTAAGGAAGAAAATTCTTTACAGGCAAAATGGCTCATCTTTCCCATCCATTATCATTAGCCAAAAGCGTTGCGGCTAATCATGGTATTGGCTAATTTAATAGCGTCAGGCTTTTATTGTAGTTAGAATCTCTGTAAGGATGAACAAAGAGAATGTTTCATTATGCAAACGAAACGAGGTAACGATGCCAAATTACTGGCTAATGAAGTCTGAACCAGACGCTTTTTCCATTGATGATCTCGCTAAGATGCAAGTCTCACCTTGGGATGGCGTGCGCAATTACCAAGCTAGAAATTTCATGAAGTCGATGCAACTTGGCGACCAAATTTTCTTCTACCATTCAAGTTGCAAACCAGCCGGCATTGTTGGGGTCGCCGAAGTCGTCAAGGAAGCGTATCCGGATTACACCAGTTGGGGCCCGAAAAGCCGCTACTTTGATGTTAAGTCAACCCCTGCTCAACCTAGATGGTTTATGGTCGACGTGGCGTTTGTGACAAAATTTCCACGGCTCATTACCTTAGCAGAACTCAAAGCAGACACCGCCTTAAACGAAATGCCACTGACTCAAAAAGGCAGTCGCTTGTCGATTATGCCAATTCGCGGAGAGGACTGGGACTACATTCATCAGCATTTAACATGACTGATAAGGGATTCAATATGTCGATAAAGCAAGTATCTTTATATTCACCAACATTCATTTTCGATCTATGAGCCATTGACATGATCCTCTCTGTAGCAAGGACTGCTATATGCGTTTGCCTTCTTAGCCTTTCCCTAGAGAGTGCCTTGGTTTGTGCGGCCTCTTTGTATCCCGACTCGTTAAAAGATCAGTTACAAGACTCAGACCGAGATGGTGTCATTAACCCACGTGATTTATGCCCTAATACGCCTTCAGGCAGCGCCATCGATAATCAAGGCTGTGCGCTCACCAACACAGTGCATTATAACGTGCGTTTTCAGGCCCAGTTCGACACCAATCAATACCAACTCAATGACCACTTTCACTCTCAATTAGCAACACTTGCCGACACTCTTAACAAGCATCCTGACAGCCTTATTTACATAGAAGGTCATACCGACAGCCAAGGATCACCTCGCTATAATTTATTGCTTTCAAAGAAACGTGCCGATGCCCTTGCGGACCTTTTAATTACCCGCTTTCAGATAGCACCAAAACGTATTATTCCTCTGGGTTATGGTCAACAACGACCTATCGTCGCTGACGCCACGTCAGCCAGCAATCACCAAAACCGTCGTGTCATCGCTCGTATTTTAACGCCACTAAAGAATGACTTAATAGACTCTTGGCGCATGCCCTTCAGACTCAATCAATACCATTTATCTAAACGACAGAAACAGTTATTACAGCCGTTTATTTTGACACTGCTCCAACAGCCAGACAGTTTAGTCTTAATACAAGGGCACACAGATTCAAGTGGTCAGACTCAACACAATATGAGGCTATCTCAGCAACGCGCTGAGCAAGTCGCCGGTTACCTAGAAAAAGAGTATGTGATTGATGAGCAAAGAATCATGACTCAAGGGTATGGTGCAACACAGCCAATGGTCGATAATGACACGGCGCATCATCGTCAACAAAATCGACGAGTCAAGATCCGCTTGTTAGAAAGATTACAGGAAAGCAAACAAGTGACTCTGCCCAAATGGACCATTTGGAGTGTCGATGAGCTGGAAAATCCGGCTCAAACGAACTAATTGAAACGTCGTTCTCGCTCTTGTAGTGTCACATCGTAGTCAAAGTAATATTGGATCACAGCGCCAAGGTAATCATATTGTTTACCCGTTCGTACTATCACCCCAACACTGGCCATATCGCGATATTTTTTCGGCTGGTAATAACTTTCAAATCGCCAACCAGTATCCAAATTATTGTATTTTTCGCGATACAAAGAAAAACGTACGTTCTCCGATCGGTAATAACTTACGCCCAAACGCGAACTGGTAATGTTACTCAAGGTAGCTTGATTGGATTGGGTGTTTACCGCCAAAGTCACATTGCCAAGAAACATGTCCCCCATGAACTGCCCTATGACTTCGCGCTCACTTTTGACGTCCTCATCCATGGGCTCTAACTCACTCACACCTAAGCCAATGCCAAGACGACCATATTGATTATGGATAAACCAATTTGAGAAGAATTCAGACTGAGCAAAACTGTCCTTACTGGAACCCGTGATCAAATAATTACTGTTTAACAACACCTGGGTCGACAGGTAATCATTAATCGGGATATTTACTTTGAAGTCGATGTTTAGCAAAGATTTACGATCTAGCAATCCATAGCCCTGACCCACTGCGAAATTGGGCTTTTGCTCTTCCGCATAGGCCATACTGGAAAAGGTAAGTAATATGATTAAACTGCGCAACAACACCTGCTCTTCGCCTCCAGCAAATAAAGCCTCCAATCGTATATGGGCTGTATTGTGAAGATTTTCCCCATTAAGTGCCACCAAAACGTGGAAAATGTCGTCATATTTGCATTAAAAATGGTGGGAATGAATGACAAGTCTGGGATTCGGAAGCAAAGCCAAATATAATAAGCGCAAAGTCGATATGACGAATTCTTTTTTAGGTTTATAGGTTACATGGCAAAAAAACTCTTTATCCAAACTCATGGCTGTCAGATGAACGAATACGATTCTTCACGTATGGCCGACTTATTAGGCGAAAGTCATGAGATGGAGCTGACAGACAATGCAGACGAAGCAGATGTCCTGCTTCTTAACACCTGTTCGATTCGTGAAAAAGCGCAAGACAAGGTATTTCACCAACTTGGTCGCTGGAAGAAACTTAAACAGAAAAATCCTGATCTAGTGATTGGGGTTGGCGGTTGTGTGGCCAGCCAAGAAGGCGACAACATTCGTAAACGCGCCAAGCACGTGGATATGATTTTTGGCCCGCAAACCTTGCACAAACTGCCAGAAATGGTGAATGCCGCTGCCACACACATTCCCATTACCGATGTCACCTTCCCTGAAATCGAAAAGTTTGACCACTTGCCGGCACCACGTGTAGAAGGGGCCGAAGCCTTTGTTTCCATTATGGAAGGTTGCAGCAAATACTGTACTTTCTGTGTTGTACCTTACACCCGTGGTGAAGAAGTCAGCCGTCCTTTTGACAGCATTTTGTTGGAAGCGTCTCAGTTGGCAGAACAAGGTGTGCGTGAAATCCATTTGCTGGGTCAAAATGTCAACGCCTACCGTGGCGAAACTGAAGAAGGCGATGAAGCCGACTTGGCCGACGTGATTCACGCCGTGGCGCGCATCGATGGCATTGAGCGTATTCGTTTCACGACGTCGCACCCAGTGGAATTCACCGACAGTTTGATCGAAGCGTTTCGCACCGAGCCAAAACTGGTGAGTCATTTGCACTTACCAGTACAAAGTGGTGCCGACAACATTCTAAGCGCCATGAAACGCGGCCACGATCGTCAGTATTACATTGATAAAATTAACCGAATTAAAGACGCGCGCCCTGGCATCAGTTTATCGTCCGACTTCATTATCGGCTTCCCAGGTGAAACCGATGACGACTTTGTTGATACCATGAATCTGATCCAAGAAATTGGCTTTGATCACTCGTTCAGTTTTGTCTACAGTCAACGTCCTGGCACACCAGCCTCCGACCTGGCAGACGACACCCCTGAAGAGTTGAAAAAAGAGCGTTTGGCGATTTTACAACGTCGTATCAGTCAACAAGCGTTTGACATTAGCTTGGCCATGGTTGGCGAAGTGAAGCGTATTTTGATCAGTGGTTACTCACCGCGTGATCCTGGACAACTTCAAGGCCGTACGGAAAACAATCGGATTGTGAACTTCCGTGCGTCTGACCCACAATTAATTGGTAAATTTGCCGACGTTGTCATTACAGATGCTTACCCCAATTCCCTACTAGGTGAATTGATCAGCTCTGAACTCGACAACGACTTCGTCATTCAATAAGCACAGGTAGCCCTTGGAAACCACACAGACAACTCAACAAATTCGCTTAACACCAGCCAATGTCGATGCCTTGGCTGGCATGTGCGGCCAACTCGATGAAAACATCAAACTAATTGAAAAACGCCTTGAGGTCGAGATTCGCTATCGAGGCGAGTTATTCGACCTTTCTGGCGACAATGCTGAACACGTCATGGCTGCCAAAACCTTGTTGCAGAACCTATACCGTGAAGCATTAGCTAACCCACAAGTATCACCAGAAACGGTTCACCTGTATTTACAGGAGTCTGCCATTGAATCCCTGACCCGCAACAAACGCAGTCACAGTGATCAAGTGGTGATCAAAACCCGTAAAGCCTTCATCAAACCCAAAGGTCAAAACCAGCAAAATTATGTCACGCAAATTCGCAAACACGACATTAACTTTGGTATTGGCCCGGCTGGTACAGGTAAAACTTACCTTGCGGTAGCCTGTGCAGTAGAAGCTTTAGAAGCCGATCGGGTGGAACGCATCATGTTGGTTCGCCCTGCGGTGGAAGCCGGTGAGAAATTGGGCTTCCTACCAGGTGATTTATCACAAAAAATCGACCCATATTTACGCCCTTTGTACGATGCCTTGTACGAGATGCTGGGCTTTGAATTGGTCGACAAACTGATTGAAAAAAACGTCATTGAAATTGCTCCTTTGGCCTTCATGCGTGGTCGTACCCTAAACAACGCCTTTATCATTCTGGATGAAAGTCAAAACACCACACGTGAACAGATGAAGATGTTTTTGACGCGCATTGGATTTGGCTCAACGGCGGTGATTACAGGTGACCGAACTCAGGTGGACTTACCACGTGGCACGTCATCTGGTTTAGCACAAGCCATGCATGTATTAAAAGACGTCAAGGGCATCAGCATCACTACCTTCGGCTCGTCTGATGTGGTCCGCCATCCATTGGTTCAGCGTATTGTTGAAGCCTACGATAAGTTCGACGAAGAAACCGAAGCCGAAAAGAAAGCGCGCAATGAAGCCCGTGCAGCGGCGGCTCAAGCAGAACAGTCGAGCAAGGAAAGCTGATGCCAGATTTAGAACTCGACTTGCAAATTGCCACCGAACAAACAGATCAGCTTCCTAGTGAAGCTGACTTTCGCTTATGGGTTGCAAAAGCCTTACCCACCTCTGGTGAAGAATACGAAGTGACGATTCGCATCGTGGACGAAGAGGAAAGCCAGGCACTCAATCACGAATATCGTGGTAAAGACAAACCCACCAATGTTTTGTCGTTTCCTTTTGAGGCGCCACCTGGCATTGAGCTCCCCTTACTTGGCGATCTTGTGATTTGCCAACAAGTCGTTAGCAAAGAAGCCAATGAACAGCAAAAAGCCCTATTCGACCACTGGGCTCATATGACGATTCATGGCATCTTGCATTTACGTGGCTATGACCATATAAATGACGATGACGCTGAAGAAATGGAAAACTTAGAAACCGAATTATTGGCTTCTTTGTCGATTTCCGACCCTTATTTGATAAAAGAGAGTTAATCCCCTAATGAGCGATGACCGATCGAGCTTACACAACGATCAACATAAATCCTGGTTTGAGCGTTTCCTTCAAGCCTTTAATGATGAACCACGCAGCCGCACTGACATCATTCAACTTCTGGAAACCGCTGTGCAGTCTGACGTCATAGACCGCGATGCCTTCACCATTGTCGAAGGCGCTTTAGAAGTGTCTGAAGTACAGGCTCGAGACATCATGATTCCACCGTCGCAAATGGTGGTCATCAAATCTGAAGACGACCCCAAAACGTCGCTTCGCAAAGTCATTGATTCTTCTCACTCACGCTTCCCTGTGGTGGGTGAAGATTCGGACGAAATTTTAGGGGTTTTGCTCGCCAAAGACCTATTACCACTACTGTTCAAAGACGGCGACATCACCAACGAAGACATTTTAGCGCGTTTGCGTCCTGCCAACTTTATTCCGGAAAGTAAGCGTTTAAATGTCTTGCTTAACGACTTTCGAACCAAGCGCTACCACATGGCGCTGGTGCTTGATGAATACGGCAGTGTGTCTGGATTAGTGACCATTGAAGATGTGTTAGAGCAAATTGTTGGCGAGATCGAAGACGAAACCGACAAACTCGAACATGAAGGTATCCAAGTCACCAGTGAAGCAGGGGTGTATTTGGTGCCAGCACTGTGCACCATTGAGGACTTTAACGAGTTTTTCAAAGCCGAGCTTAACGAAGAAGAATTTGACACCGTTGGTGGCATTCTCGTGCAACAATTCGGTCATGTACCGCAACGTGATGAAACCATCAGTTTTGACCACTTCGATTTTCGAGTGGTGAAATCCGACGGTCGTCGCGTGAAAACCATCCAAGTATCAAAATCCGTTACCGAAGAGATGATAGACTAAGATGTCAGACATTCGCCCCGATTCAACCGATATAATGGCGGGGCGAATTCCTCGCTTTTTCTCAAATTTACCTCTATCAGCCGCCCTGCTCATTGGCGTGATCGCCGGTGCAATTGGTGTCACTAGCTTTGCCCCTTTCCATTTTTGGCCTGGCTATTTTATTAGTCTATTTTTCTACGCCATCTTGGTCATTACCAGTCCAACCGCCAAAATCGCATTATGGCGAGGCACGTCAGTTGCCTTTGGGGTATTTGCCTCTAGTGTGTCGTGGGTATTTGTCAGCATTGCTGAATACGGCCAAGTCGGCGATCTGATTGCCGCCTTGATCACCTTCTGTTTTATCGCCGTTTTAAGTGTCTTTTGGTCCTTTTCAGCTTGGTTAGGATGGCGCTTACAAAATAGCGTCAAAGCACTGCCAGCCACCTTTTGGGTAATGTTCAGCCTGTTGTTAGCCGAACTAGGTCGAAGTGTCTTATTTACTGGCTTCCCTTGGCTACTCCCCGGCTACGCGGTTGAAAATACTTGGCTTTTTGAGCTGTTACCGATTGGCGGCATTTGGCTCACCAGTTTTGTCGTGGTACTAACCGCGACAACCCTTGCCGGTTTAGTGTTACAGCAGCGTAATCAAATCATGCTAATGACAGTTGTGGTTTTGAGCTGGGGTGGCGCAGCCTACTTGAACTATTCCCCGACCCAATGGGTCACGCAAACCGGCACCTTGAAAACCACCTTGGTGCAAGGCAATGTAAAACAAGATGAAAAATGGTTAGCGCAAACAGCGTCCAGCTCATTGAAGTATTATCAACAAACCACACTCGCGCATTTAGACAGTGATTTGATCGTTTGGCCCGAAACCGCTGTGACCTATGCTTATTCGCAAATCAAACCCTATTTTGCGAATTTCAGTCAGCAATTGGCTGACAGCAAAACCACACTGATTACTGGCATTCCAGACGTCTTAAAAGGCGGTAGAGACTATTACAACGCCATTTGGGCAACCGGTGATGGCTTTGGCCTTTACTACAAAAAACATCTGGTACCCTTTGGTGAATATCTCCCCTTAGCCAATTACATTGGTCCTATTTTGGATATCTTCGGCATGCCCATGTCCAACTTTCAATCCGGCGATGACAATCAACCCGTGTTACAAGTGGGTGAATGGGGTATCGCCCCTTTCATTTGCTATGAAATCGTTTACCCTGAGCAGGTTCGTGAGATGGTACGTGACAGTGATCTGTTGATCACCATTAGTAATGATGGCTGGTTTGGCACGTCTTTCGGCCCTTGGCAGCACCTTCAAATTGCCCAGTTTCGAGCCAAAGAGACAGGCCGCTATGTGATTCGGGGCACCAACACAGGCATTACTGCAGTGATTAATGAACAGGGTGAGATTGTCGCTCAGGCCCCGCAGTTCCAACAAACCACATTAACCACGAACGCCAAAGCCTTTGCGGGCAGCACACCTTATGTGACATGGGGCGCTTGGCCAACACTAGCCTTAATGGCACTAGTGGCACTGTTTTGCTATCTCAACAGTCTTTTCCCCAAAACCGGTTCGGTTCGTCAGACAGCAAAAGAGCAAAGTGCATAATCACTTTGCTCTGAACAAGCCTAGTCGTGAGAAGACATCAAGCCATAATGACAGATCTCACATGCCGGTAATGCTTGCGCTTGTGTCAGCTCATTTAAGTGACCACAAGCCATGCAAGTGTAGACTCCAGCCTCTACCTGAGTTCCTGCCACATGACACTCTTCTAGAGGTACTGGGTTATTGTTGACGTGGTTAATAAGCCAAAGTAAGGCCGCATCTTCCTTATCATCCAGCTCTTCGACCAATTCGTGTCCACCGTCTAACACCAGATGCCAATTGGCATCCACCCAAGCTTCTGTGTAGCCCATTTTGTCGTGCCAATAAGCGGACATTAACGCCATATCTTCCAACAACCAATCTTTCGCACCTTGTAAGGTTTTCCGTGCCTCTTCGACTAAATTGGAATCCGAAGTGCTTTTTTGCGAATCTTTTTTCATAGATTTCATAACTCCTTCTCTATGCACCTTCTAATTAGAGCGCCATCTCTATAAAATAGCGGATATTTTCAGACTCTGTTGGCCTTTGCTCCCTAATCTTGAGCCAGGTCGTTATAATGCGGAACAATCACATATAAAGAGAATACAGGTCTACCAACCTCACGTCGATCATGGGAAATACATACATCATGCAAGAGCAATACAATCCGCAGCAAATCGAACAAGCTGCACAATCTTTTTGGGACGAAAACAAAGTCTTCAAAGCCGTCGCTGATTCCAATAAAGAGAAATTCTACTGCCTCTCCATGTTCCCTTACCCAAGTGGTCGACTCCACATGGGCCATGTTCGTAACTACACCATTGGCGATGTGATTTCTCGCTACCAACGCATGCAAGGCAAGAACGTTCTTCAACCTATGGGTTGGGACGCCTTTGGTTTGCCTGCTGAAAATGCGGCCATTAAGCACAAAACGGCGCCAGCAAAATGGACTACCGAAAACGTTGCCTACATGAAAGGTCAGCTTAAAGAGCTAGGTTTTGCCTATGATTGGGATCGCGAAATTGCAACCTGCACACCAGAATACTACAAATGGGAACAGTGGTTCTTTACTCAACTAATCGAAAAAGGCTTAGCCTACAAAAAAACCGCTGCGGTTAACTGGTGTCCTCATGACCAAACCGTTTTGGCCAATGAACAAGTGGAAGATGGCGGCTGCTGGCGTTGTGGTACCACAGTAGAGAAAAAAGAAATCTCTCAGTGGTTTATCCGCATAACCGATTACGCAGAAGAGTTGCTGAATGACTTGGATCAGTTGGACGACTGGCCAGAGAAAGTCAAAGCCATGCAACGTAACTGGATCGGCCGTTCTGAAGGCCTAGAATTCAGCTTCGAAGTAGAAGGCAAAGAAGATCGCTTGTCGGTTTACACCACACGCCCTGATACGGTTATGGGGGTCACCTATGTTGCTGTTGCCACACAACACCCATTGTCTTTAGAAGCCGCTGAAAGCAATGCTGAATTGGCCAATTTCATTGCTGAAAGCAAGCTGATGTCGACCACTGAAGCCGACATGGCCACCGTCGACAAAAAAGGCATAGACACTGGGTTTAAAGCCATTCACCCCATCACAGGTGAAGCCGTCCCCGTGTTTGCCGCTAACTTTGTGTTGATGGAATACGGTTCTGGTGCGGTGATGTCCGTTCCGGCTCACGATCAGCGTGATTTTGAATTTGCGAAAAAGTACGACTTGCCGATCAAGCAAGTAATTCAACCTGCTGGCGAGGAAACCGCAAACATCGAAACAGAGGCTTACACGGACAAAGGGGTACTGTGTAACTCAGGTGAGTTCGATGGTCTAGCCTTTAAAGAAGCCTTCGATGCCATTGCCGCTTGGATGACAGAACGTAACTTAGGTGAAGTAAAAGTTAACTACCGTCTACGCGACTGGGGAGTTAGCCGTCAACGTTACTGGGGAACACCAATTCCAACCATTAACTTAAAAGACGGCTCTGTTGTGCCTGTTCCAGCGGACCAATTGCCAGTAGAACTGCCAACCGACGTAGTCATGGATGGTGTGAACTCGCCAATCAAAAACAACCCTGATTTCTCTGCCATTATGTTTAATGGAGAAGAAGCAGAACGCGAAACCGATACCTTTGATACCTTCATGGAATCTTCTTGGTACTTCGCTCGTTACTGTTGCCCAGACGCAACCGATGCCATGTTAACGGAAGAAGCCAATTACTGGTTGCCGGTTGATCAGTATGTGGGTGGTGTAGAGCACGCGATTCTTCACCTACTTTACTCGCGCTTCTTCCATAAGTTGCTTCGTGATGCTGGTCTTGTGAACTCTGACGAACCATTCAAACGTCTGTTGACGCAAGGTATGGTTAATAAAGACGGCACTAAGATGTCTAAGTCCAAAGGCAACACGGTTGATCCACAAGAAATGATCGAAAAATACGGTGCCGACACGGTGCGTTTGTTCATCATGTTCAGTGCGCCACCAGAGCAGTCACTAGAGTGGAATGATGCCGGTGTGGACGGTGCATCACGCTTCTTACGCCGTTTGTGGGCGCTGTCGCTTCGTCATGTTAATGGTGGCAAAGCCGGTGACTTGAACATTGAAGCCCTTAACGGCGCGCAAAAAGCCTTGCGTCGTAAGACTCATGAAACCATTCAAAAAGTCACTGATGATATCGAACGTCGTCAAACCTTCAACACAGCCATTGCCGCTGTGATGGAACTGTGCAACGACATCAGTAAGTTTGAAGATTCGTCTGAACTTGGCCTAGCGGTTGAACGTGAAGCATTAGAAGCCACCATTTTATTGTTGTCTCCTATCGTACCTCACATCGCTCACCAACTTTGGATGGACCTAGGCAATACCAACATCGTCGATACCCCTTGGCCTTCTCTAGACGAAGCGGCCTTGGTAAAAGACGAGTTGACGATCGTGGTTCAAGTACTGGGCAAAAAACGCGCTGAATTAACCGTTTCAGCCAGTGCGGATAACAAAACCATTGAAACAGAAGCCTTAGCGCACCCTAATGTCACCAAGTTCCTTGAGGGCAAAACGGTACGCAAAGTGATCGTGGTACCCGGTCGTTTGGTCAACATTGTGGCAAACTAAGCAATGCATCTGGGATGGCCAACGGCCATCCCTATTTTTTAAACTCGCACAGAGATCATGGATATGACAGTCACTTTCAAACACTCTACTCGTCTCTTTATACTTGCCTTTTTTACTATGAGTCTAGTGGCCTGTGGTTTTCGTCTTGTAGGGTCCGTGCAAATTCCAGACAGACTCAAAGTACTGACCTTATCTTCCCAAAGTGGCTCAGATGATTTTGATCGTGCGTTACGTCTTGCCCTTTCTCAGCAGGGTGTCAGCATCATAGAGGCCTCTCAAGCCAATGCCGACACATTAGAATTAAAGGTTAATAAACTCAGTACCTCCGACACGGAATTAGCGCGCAACAGTTCCAACGATGTGTCTCAAGTCCAACGTCGTCTTACTGGTGCCTATTTCATTCGCCAAGCAGACGGAAAATCCTTATATGGTCCTCGTAACATCAGTACCGATAAGACCCTGGTAAACCAAGATGCGGAAGAAAGTGCCAAATTGTCTTACAACCAAGCGCAAATGAAAGACATGTATGCCGATCTGGCGAAACAACTTATGTACGACCTAGGATACGCTCCGCTGTAACCAGCGAGACAGCATACAAACGCCATGAAAGTTCGTGCCGATCAGCTTGCCGCTCAAGTACACAAAAACCTGGCCCCGATCTATATTATTTCAGGGGACGAGGTGTTGCTGTGCCAAGAAGCCGCTGACAGCATTCACAAAGCCGCTCAACATCATCAAATTGAAGAGCGTCTTAGGTTTGTCGCAGATGCTCAGTTTGATTGGCAAGATGTCATTGTTGAAAGCCAAAGTTTGTCCCTATTTTCTTCTCGTCGTTTATTCGATATTCAAATCGACAAAATGGCAGAAAAACACAGTAAAGCGTTAGCACAATTGGGCCAATCCCTAAGCGAAGACAATGTCATTTTGCTGACCTTGCCCAAAGTAGATGCCCGCACTCAAAAAGCCAAATGGTTTACCCAACTTGAGTCACAAGGGGTGTTTGTGCAGATTTGGCCAATTGATGGCAATCGCCTACCGGCTTGGGTACAACAAAGAGCGCAAGCCATTGATTTATCTTTATCTCGTGATGCGGCTGCCATCATCTGTGAACGAGGTGAAGGCAACCTTTTAGCCTTATCGCAAGAGCTGGAAAAACTTGCCTTGATGCATGGCACGGGTGCGAAAATCGATGCTGAAAAAGTCATCGACTCGGTGACAGACAGCAGTCGTTACTCGATTTATGATTTGAGTGATCGCCTGCTGATGGGAAAAACCAAAGAGGCCTTACACTGTCTTAATCAATTATTAGCCGAGGGGATTGAAAGCAACATTATTCTTTGGCTGATTAACCGCGAAGCCAACACCTTGGTTGGCTTATTACAGGCCATGGCATCAAGCAGTTTACGCCAAGCGTGTCAGAACCAAAGAATATGGGACAAGCGCATTCCGTTTTATGAAAGTGCCCTGTCTCGACACAATCAAGTTACCCTGCCCTACATGCAAAACTACCTCGCTTTGATGGATAAAAGCCTCAAAGGATTGGATGGTCCCGACCTTGAAATCGGCCTCAGAAACCTAGTCATGATGTTTTGCGGTTACAAACCCACCATGACAGAATTGGACTTACCACCTCAGTTTTAATCCGCACAACGCACAAACTGTAGAGCAATCTATAATAATGATAAAAAGACACAGAATAATGGAACGCCCGCTGCTTCCTTTATTTTGTTAGCCTGATATGATGCCCAGCATTAACCTAAGCATAAGATACGAATCCATGAACCTCGCTGACCTTTCAATAGACCAACCCGCTGAACACAGCATCGAACAACTGGATGTCTGGACAACGCCGCTGTTTGTTACGCAAATGCCAGATCATGAATTTCTGAAAGACGACTTGATGACGCTGATTTATCAGCAAAAAGCACAGCAACAGACCGCCATCGATAGCTTAGTTGCGCCCTCTGCGAAACACGCTTTGCACGAGAGTCAGTTGGACTTCCTTGATCAGCAGGATGCCACCTTGATGGAAACTAAACGCCAACTTGAAGAGTTAATATTAGAGGTCGCCACTGGGCTAAACCAAGCCCATTGGCCAGAGGACGCACAAGCGGATGCTCATATTATTGAATCTTGGTATCACGTTACAACCAAAGGCGGTTACCATGACGCCCATTCACATCCAAATTGCTCTTGGTGTGGCATCTATTATGTCGATCCAGGTGACGCTTCTCAGTCGAACATGGGCGGTGTGAATCGTTTTTATGATCCTCGTATCAATGCCGAACATTATGCCGATCCAGGCACAGCGTATTTAGGTCAACATGGCGTGTGGGATTTCACGCCGATAGAAGGGCAAATTGTGCTATTCCCTTCTTATTTAAAACATTCCGCCCTACCTTACTTTGGCGACAAAGATCGAGTAGTGATTGCTTTTAACAGTATGATTGAACTGTATTAATTGTCCTTTATAATCAATAAGAAAGCCCGTCGAGTTCGACGCACTCTACGGGTAAATCCATAAAGATTTTTGTTAAGTTTTTATGCAATGATTCACAAGCAAAGGGGTTTTGTAGTAATTTAACAAAATACTATTTACCTTCTTGGGGAGCGTTATGCATTATCCGTTTGATCAACTTAGTGGCACGGAACGTTACCACCTGATCACTCAAACTGTGATACCCAGACCCATTGCTTGGATCATGACCAAGAATGAAGACAGTTCCTTTAACCTTGCCCCGTTTTCTTACTTCACATCTCTTTCATCTGATCCGGCTTTACTGGTGGTCTCAATTGGTAATAAGAACCCGAAAATCTTAAAAGATACCAAGCGTAATTTACTCCGCGAAAAGGAATGTGTTTTGCATATTCCCAGTGGCGAACTAATAGAGGAAGTCAATGAAAGTGCTGCCAGCCTTTCTTACGGGGAATCTGAAATCTCTAAAACTGGACTCGAACTGACAGAGTTTGTGCCAAACTTACCTCGTATAAAAGCAGCGAAAGTCGCCTTTCATTGCCGTTTGTTTGACGTTCATAGCTTAGCGGGAACCCGTTTTGAAGCCGTGTATCTGGAAATACTAAAGCTATACGTTGAGGACGAACTCATTCAACAAAAAGGCGAACGCACCTATGTGAATAGTAAGTCGCTCAATCCACTCGCGCGACTGGGTGGAAATGATTATGCCTTGTTAGGCGAGACCATGACGATTAAACGTCCTGATTAGGGCAATACTGATTAGAGGTAATAATAATGGACGTAACAAAACAGTTAAGTGCTTTTTCATTCATGGCCGATTTAGACCCAGAATTGCATTCATCTCTTGCGGATCTGGCCAGTATCAGAAGCTTAAAGGCCGGTGAAGTCTTAGCCAAACAATTCGAAATTGGGCAAAATATCTATTTTCTATTATCGGGCGAAGTATCCATTTCCGTGCCATTACAAGACTCAGGAAAATCTTACAAGGTCGGCACCATCAGCCAGCTATTATCCCCTATTGGCTGGTCTGCGTTTCGTCACCCTTCTCGTTATGCAACGACCTTTACGGCCACCAAATCCTCTAAACTCTTGGTTTGGCCATTAGTCAAATTGCAAAAGCTATTGGACAGCAATTTACCTTTTGCCAATGCCTTCTTGCAATTTGTCTATCAAGAATCTTTACCAGTATTAACCAATATTCAAAACCAGACTCGCCCTTTCTTTTCCAATGAATCACTGTCATTTGAAGAAACGCGTCCGTTGGTTCAGGCAGAAACACAAACCCATGCTCTAAAAGACGCAATCGGACTGCTTAGCTATGCACCATTTTGTGACACCTTTACCCAAGCGGATATCCATGCCTTAGCCAAAAAATCCACCATCTTGTTAGCTCACCAAGGCGATATCCTGTGTCAGCAAGATCAACCATCGGATGGTCTCTACTTTTTAATCAAGGGTAAGGTGGTAGTAAGCTATCAAACCGATTCAGGCGACATCATTACCACTCGTTCTATTTCGAGGGCGGGAACCGTGTTAGCTTGGTCGACCCCTAACGCTCAACTGAAAAATCGTACCTCCATCATTTCATCAAGAGACAGCAGCATCCTATACATCAAACAAGATGATTTAATGACGCTGTTTCAAGACAACATCAAGTTTTCCGTCAAGTACATGTATCGTTTAATCTGGCTAGTGGGCGCACATTTGCTAGCGGCTCGTATGCGCTATCTATCACAAATCGCTAACGATGAAGTGCTTGCAGTCAGCAATGTTATTGAGCAAAACGCCGCTCTTTTACCCGTCAGTTCACCGCTCTACAAAGTCAGCGAATTGTTAAAAAGCGCCATTACCACGGACGAAGCATTTGGCATCATGTACAAGTGCCTGCATTTTGGCAGTGTCCTAGAAAGAACCATCTCAGGCATGTGTTTGGACATCTTAAAAGATTTACAACGGGAGAATGCCTTCTATCGTCAATTGCAGACCGCCTATGACGGCATTAACAGTTTACCCATGGATACCCCTGCTCTGGACGCCAGACGGTTCGGGACTGAGTATTTCAAACAGGCTTTCCAACAAGTACCTTACGTGATCAAAGGTCTGGAAAATCTTCCAAAAAAAGCCGGTTCTATCTTCATCTACAACCATTTACTTGGCTCAGCAACCAATCGATTGCCGAATGGCTTTCGTTTTTCCATGGATGCTCAGTTCATCAGCTCCATGGTCATTGATAACGAGTATGGCATTTCAGGCCAACGGGTTGTTCGTCGTAGTAAAGACAGCGAATTTTGGCGTGATAACTTCTATGAAAAATTCGGCAATATTTTTATCAGTAGCTGGGAAGGATTAAGCCGCGAGACACCAGAATACGATGACTTTATTCAGGCGTCTCAAACCACCCTAAAACAAAACTTCCCGCTGATGATTTCACCAGAAGGGCAAAGCTTTAATACCCAACATTCTCCTGGGACCTTCTTACCTCATGCATTTGAAATTGCTGGTTCCATGGGGGAGGACGAGCCATGGATAGTACCCATTGCTGTGGCAAACTTTGACAAACGCGCCGACCACAATATTTATACTGTGGTCATCAAACCCGCCTTTAAATTGTCAAGCCGAGTGGACTATACCGACAAAGCCGCACTGGATGCTTTTTTGATAGAGTATCAGCAGGAATACAAAGGTTATGTAAACGAAGCCGTCGAATTGTCGCAAGAAATTAGACAGTATCCGATTTTCAGCGCAAAAAGTGGTTATCGTTCCAATGTCATGAGTCTAAACCAGATTGATGTGGAATTTGAATCTGACGTACGTCAGCTGGAATTCCATCTGTCTCATCAAGAATATGCAGACCAGCCTGTGGCCTTCTATGGGTCGTCTACCATGCGATTGTGGCACGACTTTGATGAGCAATTCCGTGACAAAGATGGCATTAACCTAGGCTTTGGTGGCGCGACCTTAGAAGCTTGCCTGTATTACTTTGAACGCATTGTATTGCCCCACAAACCGCGTTCATTAGTCATCTACGCTGGTGACAACGACATCGGCAATCATTGTGACAGTAATCGGGTGATTGAACTCTATATTGAGCTATTACAGAAAGTAGATCGCTATATGGCGGGCACACCGGTCACGCTGATTAGCATAAAATGCAGTCCGACCCGTGAAAAAATGCGCGATGTGATTGAGCAAACCAACCGACAAATTGAACGCTTAGCGCAAACGCGTCCAAACACTCAATATGTTGATTTGTTCTCCACGCTGCTGGATAAGAATAACCTGATCAAAGAGACCTTATTTGAAGGAGATCGTCTGCATTTGGCGCCCAAAGCCTATGAGTTATGGAGCAAAAAGCTACTAGAGAATGCGGACTTTATTTTCCAGAGCAAATAGCCTGTAGCAGCATAATAAAAAAACGCTCAGTCATCACATGGTGAACTGAGCGTTTTTTTCTGCATGAAATTCACATCAGCATGACCAACTGGCCACTTAAAAAATTCCTGATACGACTTTGGCACCCAATAAGATCAATAAACTGCCCATCCCTCGGTCAACCCATACAATATGACGTTTTAACCAAGCCAATACGGGACCACCTGCCAACAACAAGGCGACAATCACATACCAACTACTGTCGATAAACACCACGGTAGACCAAAGTTGGAGCTTGATCATGCTTGTCATCTCATGGGGAATCACTTGACTAAATAATGCTAAGAAAAACAACGCCGCTTTCGGGTTCATTAACGCAATCAACAAGCCATCACGGGCCGCTTCAAAGTAGGAAGAAGACACCAGCTCAATACTGTCATCGCTCGACATACCTGCGTAGCGCCAAGCCTTAATCCCCAACCAAGCAAGATACAATCCCCCCAATACAGTTAACACTGAGAATACGTCTTGATATTGCTGCATCAATACCGCTAGGCCTTGTAAGGTTAAAAAGGCCCAAAATCCAATGCCTAAGCCATGAGCAATCGCGGCCAATGCACCATGCCAAGCAGACTGAGAAACAGAAATGCGAAGAATCACCGCCAGACTCGGACCAGGAGATAAAGCGCCCATGACACAAATCACCGCCAAAGATAACCAACTGGCTAAATCCATTTTTTCACCTTGTACACCGAGTTTGTAGTTTAAGACGCTATTCTAGCGAAGCCATGGTCAAAAAACGACGTGCATTTTGTATTCAAAAATTAAAAAATCGTGTTGACCTTTCACTCAAAAAACGTCAGGATAAAATGACTTTTTACAAAGCGATCTATTTTATCTTATGAACTTAACTGTCTTGAATAAACGCAACGGCGATAAACGTAAAGCATACAAGCTTTGCGATGCTGACGTGCGTATTTAAGATTTCATTATTACCCGGCAGCATTCTCGCTGACGGTGTATCCCCTCGCTCAAGCAGCAAATACTCTCAGCAAGAATGTCCACCGGTACAAACGAGGCAAAAACATGTTTCACGGTGCAATTACGGCTTTAATTACCCCATTTCGTGATGGTCAATTAGACGAAGAAGCGTTACGAAAAATCGTTCGTTGGCAGATTGATCAAGGCATCAACGGCTTAGTGCCGGTTGGTACGACAGGTGAATCCCCGACTTTAAGCGAGCACGAACACAAGCGCGTTATTGAAATCACTGTGCAAGAAGCCAACAAAGCCGTCCCTATCTTAGCAGGCGCTGGCTCAAACAACCCAGTCGAAGCTGTCACCTACTCTGATTATGCTTATCAGGCCGGAGCAGATGCGACACTTCATGTGGCGGGGTATTACAACCGTCCAAATCAAGCGGGATTGTACGAGCATTTCAAATACGTGCACGACAACAGCAAATTACCGATTATCCTCTACAATATTCCACCTCGTTCGATTGTCGGACTGGAGGTCGACACCATGGCAAAACTGGCTGAGCTGCCTAGAATCATCGGCGTAAAAGATGCCACAGGTGACCTGACTCGTCCGATTCGTGAACGCGCCCTCATCAACAAAACCTTTAACTACCTAAGTGGTGATGATGTGACCAGTGTTGCATACAACATTGGTGGTGGTAATGGCTGTATTTCCGTTACCGCTAACATAGCGCCTAAGTTAATGGCCGAACTGCACGACTTGTGTCGTCAGGGGAAATTTGTCGAAGCGGCACAATTACAAGACAAACTGTTCGCTTTACACAGTGCCTTATTCATCGAGCCAAACCCAGCGGGACCAAAATACGCCATGTCTTTGCTTGGCTTATGCACGGAAGAGTGCCGCCTGCCGATTGTTGCTTTACAAGCCAGTACTAAGGCCACTATAAAAGCAGCCATGGAAGCGATTAACCTAATTTAAACACTCACCGAGATAGGCCCGAAGTCACGAGCCGCCCAAAAACAAAAAAGCCTGCAAATTGCAGGCTTTTTAATGTCACCGACTTTTTAACCGTTCGAACGAGAAGGCAATCGATTATTCTTGAACGTCCATGTATTTGTTGGCCCAAACACGGTTTTCGTCCAATGTTGAATAACGTGTTGAAAGTTCAGACGCATTCAACTTACCTTCAGCGATGCCTCGTTGTTCACGAAGGCAGTCATAAGTGGCTTTAATGGCCGCGAAATACGCTGCGTGACCATTCACCACAATGCGCACGCCGTTGGCTGCAAGACGATCTCTGTCAGCCAATTCGGGGTTTCCATAAGCCACCAGCATGACAGGAATATCAATGTGCTGGGTAATCTCTTCAAGGTGTGCAAAATCACGAATACCAACCATACAGATGCCATCAACACCAACCGCTTGGTAGGCTTTCACTCGTTCAATGGTTTGCTCTGTTGTTAGCTGGCCTGCATTAGTACGTGCGATGATGCTCATCGCAGGATCAATTCGTGCATCTAACGCCGCTTTCAATTTGCCCACGGCTTCTTCCAGTGGGATCAAATCCGTTGATTTATGACCGTATTTTGCCGGCAATAAGGTATCTTCAATGGTCAACGCCGCCACACCAGCACGTTCTAATTCAACAATCGTACGAATCACGTTTAATGCATTACCATAACCATGGTCAGCATCGGCAATGATTGGCAGACGAGCCACACGACCAATACGTGTCGCCTGTTCAGTAAACTCGCTTAGGGTAATCAAGGCAAAGTCAGGCGCCGCTAATACTTGTAATGAGGCAACCGAGCCACCCAAGATGCCCACTTCGAAACCTAAATCTTCAGCAATACGAGCTGACATAGGGTCAAAAGTAGAAGCGGTGTAATAACATTTACCACTTTGTAGTAGCTTACGAAAATCATTACGCAAATCGTGCTGCGAAGGTGTTGCCATTAGAGTTACTCCTAAAAAACGGTCACTAACTGAGATTGCGCAGCATTATACAGAGCTTATGATTTTGCTTCACCTCTATCGAACCGTTTGGTTAGGTTTTGAAAGTAAATTACAACATTTTTGCCTTAATCAGCACTTAATTAGATTAAGATCAGTTTTTAAGCAGTGATTTCCGTGACACAACTGATCTCAAGGGCTAACATAACCAGCCTAGCATTCCTCTATGCGTCTATTCTTGTCTTCAATATTTTTGATAATAATAAGGTTCTCAAATGAACGCTTGGTATCTCATTTGCTTTCTTTCGGCTTTAGCGGTTTTTATCGCTTTTACGAACCAATATGTCCTAAAAATGCAAACCACCATCGCCATCACAACAGGCTCGGTGGTTATTTCACTACTTTTGATCCTAGCGGTGAAAATGCTTGGCGATCAAACCGCCCTGTTCATTACACAGGTGGTGGCGGGGATAGATTTTAATCAACTGCTTCTCAAAGGCATGCTGGGCTTCCTTCTTTTTGCTGGTGCATTAGAAATCGATCTAACGGCTCTGCGCAAACAACGCTGGGAAATTACCATTCTGGTACTCTTTTCAACCTTGGTTTCAACCTTGATTGTTGGCTACCTTAGTTTCTATATTTTTGGCATGCTGAACTTCCCTGTGCCATTGATCTATTGCTTATTGTTCGGTGCCCTGATCAGCCCAACAGACCCGATTGCTGTATTGGCCATCATAAAACAAATGAGTGCACCACAAGGCATTTCCATTCAAGTAGAAGGGGAATCGTTATTTAATGATGGAGTTGGCTTAGTCATCTTCACTACCATTTTTTCAGTCGCATTTTACGGGACGGAAGCGCATTTCGTGGATGTGGCGGAACTCTTCCTGGTCGATGCGATTGGCGGCATTGTATTTGGTTTAGTCATTGCCGTGGTTGGCCACTTTGTCATTATTAACTGTAAAGACATTAATATTCGCTTACTGGTGACTTTAACCATCCCATCCGCTGGGTTTGCCCTAGCAAACATCTGGGAAATTTCTGGCGCGCTGGCCATGGTAACCAGTGGTATTTTGTTGGGTAACATCACCCGCCAGAAAGCCATTAAACGTCGTGGCCCAGACGGCACCCGTTATGTGAAAGACTTCTGGCACGCTACAGATAGTTTTTTAAACGCCTTGCTTTTCCTCATCATTGGTATGCTCATCGTCACCATGCCATTCTCATGGGAAGTCATTGGACTTGGTTTAATTATGATTCCAGTAGTGTTGTTCGCGCGCTTTATCAGCGTGGGTAGCCCTTATTTAATCTTCAAACGATTCCGTCACTACGATAAGCATTCGATCAAAATTCTGACTTGGGGTGGACTCCGTGGCGGTCTTGCCTTGGCAATGGCTGCGGCAATTCCTTCTGGAGAAATTATGATTAAAGGGTTTGATCTACATGATTTAATCGTCATCATCACCTATGTGGTGGTTATTTTTTCCATCATAGTGCAAGGTTTAACCATTTCACCTTTGATTCAAAGAAGCATTGAAGCGGCTAAACATAAAACAGATAATTAACGCACAAATAAGAAAGGCCGAAAGGCCTTTTTTATTACTCTTAATAAAGGGTAAACAACTGATACAAATGGTTAAATTTATTACATTGACGTTAGATTAGGATTTGATTCAAAATACATTTTTGATGACTAAGAAGGATCTTAAGCCATGCAAATTCCCCCTAAGAGAATTCTTGACCAAGCAAGGTTAAGCAAACGTAATAATGTAAAAATACTGGGGAAAGGCGAAAAAGTCATGATATTGGCACATGGTTTTGGCTCTAATCAAACCATGTGGCGCTTTCTTCTACCGAAGCTAAAAAGACACTATAAAATAGTACTATTCGATTATGTTGGTAGTGGTTTATCAGACTGTCGGGCATATCAAGAAAACCGTTACGATTGCTTAGATGGCTATGCACAAGACATCATTGAAATTTGCGATGCTTTCAATCTCCAAGACTGTATTTTTGTCGGCCACTCCATCAGCGCTACCGTTGGCTGGATTATTAATAAACAACGGCCTGATCTGATTTCTCATCACATTATGGTATGCCCATCGCCCTGCTTTATCAACATAGATGACAGCTATTCAGGCGGTTTTGATATGGCAGACTTAAATGCCTTGATTGAGCTGATGAGTCAAGATTATCTAGGTTGGGGACAATGCTTGGCCCCTATGGTTATGGGGCACGAATTATCCGTTGATGTCACCCAATCGAGTGAAGAAGAGCCTATGGTTTGGGAGCTCCTGAACAGTTTTTGCGCAACGGATGTGACCTTTTCTTTACCCTTTGCCAAAGCCTGTTTTTGCTCGGATAACCGACACCTCTTAAAGCACATCAACCGACCTAGTTTAATCTTGCAGAGTTCAAACGATTTATTAGTGAACTTAGAGGTCGCTGAGTTCATGGCACGAGAAATCCCCAATAACCGTTTAGACATTATAGAAAGTAAGGGACATTGCTTACATATGACTCACCCAGCGAATGTCATAGAGAGTATAAAGCGCTTTTTAGAGGAAAATTAAGATCCGCTCTCTTGTCTGATAACCGCTCTTTTTTGAATGGTCGCTCTCGGCTGATAGTCACTCTCGATGAACTGCAAACAATGTACCTTCTTTATAATAACCAAGTAACTCTCGAATAGTCATTTGGGTCACTTGGTTATTGTAATAAGAGGCTTCTGCGGCCGTCCCGTTTTTAAGATCTTTGCGTACACCCCGTTTGCCATCATAGGCGTGAGAACTGCTTTTTAGAGCAATCTGATTGCCTTCTACAGTGAGCACAATCATGGTGCCGTACTTGTAAATAGGATCTTCATTCTGAAAAATTTTCGAGAAATCAACCGAGTAGATATCATTCACCCTGGGTGTTTCTATATAGCCTAACGTCTTGCTTTCTTGTTCTTGCTGAAAGTAATCGTTCGCCAAAAATACACAAGGCACAATTACCGCCCATACTTCGATGGGGAGAAATAAAAAGGTATGAGCAGGAGGACGTGTTTTTTTACCGGTTTCTGAATGCACTCGCCATATCCGATCACGCACATTCAGCCATAAGCCAATAGCGGCGACAAACAAGGCGACAGCGACCAGCGAAAAGACTTTCACCCAGCGATTCTGCTGATAGAAATCTTCCCCCATCACGCCATCGATGAGCATTTGAACATCCACAAAGGCAGCGACAAAAATGACGGGAGCAAGCCAACCAAGTCCTTTCCAGATCGGTAACATTTTATCTTCCTTCAAAACGCCTTTGGCTCTTTATTAAATTTTAATTTCAAAACAATTACAAGGTACGTTTCTTTATCATAAGTTCCTAACCGATTAGCTATTGATAAGTTATAAAATTTGTCTAAAATCGCCACATATTCAACTTTAGACTAGGATTATTTATGACTGCAATCACCATTCTAGATGGCGGCATGGGCCGTGAACTTGAACGTCTTGGCGCGCCCTTTAAACAGCCAGAATGGTCTGCCCTTGCCCTAATGGAAGCACCAGAAACCGTAAAAGCCGTTCACCAGTCTTTTATTAACAGCGGTTCTCAGGTGATCACCACGAACAGTTATTCTCTTGTGCCTTTTCACATAGGCGAAGACGTGTTTCAACAACGCGCCCGTGAACTGACTCACTTATCTGGCAAACTGGCTCGTGAAGCCGCGGATGAAGCTGACCATAAAGTACAAGTAGCAGCGTCTGTTGCGCCTTTATTTGGCTCTTACCGTGCCGACCTGTATCAAGCTGATCGCGTCACCGAAATCGCCACGCCCATTATTGAAGAGCTGGCCCCATTCGCTGATCTATGGTTATTAGAAACCCAATGCTTAATGGATGAATCCAGCCGTGTCATCGCTTTAATCGAACAAATCGACACCGCTAAAAAGCCTATTTGGGTATCCTTTACACTAGAAGATTCAGAGCAAACGGCAGAACCCATTTTACGTTCTGGTGAAACCGTCATAGACGCGGTTAAAGCCATGCAAAAACTGGGGGTCGACGCAATTCTATTTAATTGCAGCCAACCTGAAATCATTGGTGAAGCCATTGAATTGACTCACAATGTCTTGGGTGAACTGGGCGCGAATACGATCCAGATCGGCGCTTACGCCAACGCCTTCCCACCAACACCAAAAGATGCCACCGCGAATGATGGCTTGGATGAGTTACGTGAAGACCTAACCCCACCAGCCTACCTGACTTGGGTTCAGCAATGGCAAACCAAAGGCGCAAGCTTAATTGGTGGATGTTGTGGCATTGGGCCCGAGCACATTCTCGCCATCAAAGAATACACTCAAAACCACTGATTTTGAGCCAGAAAAGTAGGGTAAGTGACGTACTCACCCTACTTTTTTATGATTTTATGGGGTGTTTAGTTCTGCCGCAATCTGCTTCGCCATAGGATCCACCACTTGATTGATCCAATTACTGGCCAATGTTTGAGTCAAGGTCGCGTAACCGTCAGATCGGAGATAATCTGAGACATCAAACACTTGGGTATTCAGTATCTTCCCTTCCGCTGACATTAATTGCCAGCGACCAGTAATGTTCACTCTACCTTGTAAATCCGCATAGAACCTATCCACCTCTATGTTCAGTTGGGCGATGGCGTAACTTGGTAAACGCTGTCTGGCATACCAAGAAATATTTGTCAGGGACTTCTCAAACCTTTGTTGAGTTAATCGTGTTAATTGTGGCGCGAGAGGTTCTGCCCATAAATGACTTTGCGAACGATGCACGCCACCACTCTTTGATACCAAGACAATCTCATTACCAGACAAATAATTCGCCACCACGACCGGCATCATTTGGATCTGCATTGGCGCGGTTGGTATGGCGTCCACCTTGTCACTTGAACTGTCGATCAAAAGGTATTCATAACTTAGTGGCGTTTGGCTCGCACAGCCCATCAATACACCAGCAATCAGACTTAAGACCATTATTCTTACTAACATAAACAGCTTTAACCTTTTAACTATTGAGCCGCTCTGGGCTGTATATCTACCTTGGGTTTACTATCAAAAATCAATCGATTCGGATTTTCTCTCAATTGTCTGAGCAAAGGCTGTAATTCATTTAACGCCCTGTCTAATGACACCAAGTTCTGACGTAATGGTTGGCCAATCAAACCGTCCGCTTGGTAGGTTTCCAACGTCTGATTCAACTCTCGAATGGCGGCCGATAAATCCGCCGGAATTTGTTGTGTCTCCGATTTATCAACTAATTTCCTGACACTGTCACTGACTTGTTGCAAGCGCTGTAGTGTGGTATCCACTTCTGACATGGTATTACCCAATTGATTGAAGGTTTTCTGCAACGGCACTTGTGCTAGATTGTCGAGCATCAGGCTAATTTTGGACTCTATGTTCGCCAGTGAGTTAGGAGCAGTCGGAAACACATCATAACCTTCAAATTCCCGCCAGCGAATAGGAGAAGGTGTGTCCATGAAGTCCAAACTAATGACCTTGGCCGCATTCAAATAATTACCAATCACCAAGGACGCCCGTAGTCCCTTTTCCATACGATCTTCTAACATGGCGTTCCATTGTGACAATGACATCACATCCGGCATGTCTGGGGTATTTAGGCGCTGCGGCTCTATGCGTGCCAAAACAGGAATTACTGGTGTATCTAACTTAGATAAGGAGGTCATTGAAATACCGCTAAAAGGCACTTCCATGACAGTACCAATACGAACCCCACGAAACTCAACAGCCGCCCCTGGATACAAGCCACTCAAATTAGCATCGAACAAAAATACATATTCTATAAACTCATCATAGACTTGATTGTCAGCACTTTCTTTCGAGTCAAACAACTGGAACTCAGACAAATCTGCCACCGTATCACCTGCGGGTCGACCAATCGGTAACGAAAAGGAAATGCCCCCAGATAAGAAGGTTTCCAAAGAATCAAAACTAAACTCAAAACCACTGGCTGAACTCTTGAACGACACGCCAGGCGTTACCCAAAATTGCACGGCTGAATTCACCAAAGCATCATAAGGCGAACGAATAACTAACTGATAGGTAATGGCTTTTCGATTGGCATCAAAACCGACATTCTCAATGTAACCTACCTCGTAACCACGAAAATGTACTGGTGCGCCTACGTCTAATTTTGCTCCTTTTAGACTGACTAGCTTCACTCGAATACCTTCATTTTCCATCGCTAAAGGCGGCTGATCTAAAATGGTAAAGCGAGTCTGGATATCCCCGCTTTCTCCCGGTGTCATATCAATGTAAGCTCCGGATAATAAGGTACCTAAACCACTCACCCCTTCTTTACCTATGCGTGGTTTTACCACCCAAAACTGCGCATCCTGCTTAAGCATTTGGTCCGTACCTTGATTCATTCGAACCTGAATAACGGCATTTTCATAGTCTTCACTTAAGCGAATATCGATTACCCTGCCAACATCCACATTACGAGATTTAAGTTTCGTTTTACCCACTTCCAAACCGTCTGCGTTCGCAGCAACTAGAGTAATCACGGGCCCTTGGCTGGACCAATTCTGATACAACATCCAAGCGGCCACGATCAAGGCAATCAGTGGCACTAACCAGATAGAATTAAAACGTACCTTGCGCATATTCTCGACTGGGTTCAGATCATCGCTCACGCTTTGCTCCCTTGTTATAAAGATCATTTGCTTGTCTGTCTTTGTCCCACAGTAATCTGGGATCAAACGACATGGCAGCTAACATGGTTAGTATAATCACCGACGTAAAAGACAATACCGCTGGACCTGGATAAATGGCCATCAAATTTCCCATTTGTACCATGCTGGTTAAAATCGCCACCACAAACACGTCAATCATTGACCAACGTCCAACCAATTCCGTCAGCCTATACAATTTCACTTTCTGTTTGGTCAGGTGACGGCTAGGAAAATAACATTGCCAAATCAACCAAGATAAAGACGCTATTTTCGCCAATGGAATCACTACACTCGCCACAAGAATCACCAATGCGACAGGATAAGATTCCAGTGACCAAAGTAAAAATACTCCTCCCATAATAGTGGAAGGCTCAGTATTACCGAGAAACGTTGTTTGCATAATCGGAAACACATTAGCGGGAATGTACATGACTAAAGCCGCAATCAATAACGCCAATGTGGTGGATAAACTACGTGGTCGCCGAGTATAAATCGAATGCCCACAACGCTGACAATGTCGATGGTCATTGGACAAAACCGCACCACAAAAGTGACAACCAATCAGCCCTTGCGACTGAGCATTCCCCTTATCTACCGCATGGTTCATTGCGGCGCCAGCCACCTGATGCCATAACCAACGCTTATCAACTAGGGTGACGGTTTTTAATAACAGCACCACATAGCCACAGAAAGCCCAAAATGATAGCCCCAAGGTGATGTCCGCCAAGCCGTTAACCTTAACCAAAGCCACGAGAATGCCAACTAAAAAAACATCCACCATCAACCAAGGCTGTACCACTAATAACCATCGTACACAGTATCGCCGAGCGTTATCCAACACATTAGAATGATGAAAGCTCCACACCAAAAACAAAATAGAGCCCAAATACACTAGGGGAAAGACAAACAGCGCCAAGCTAATCACAGCTCCTAAAATCAGATATCCTTGCCCTAATAAAACCGTCAGAGTATCAATCAGCGTCACGCTTCTTTCGACTCCATTTGTGGCAAAGCTCAGAAATGGAAAGCTGATGGCTAAGACCAACATCAATAAGCAAGATATGCCAATAGACAAAATACGACGAGGCGCATAAGCATGAACACTGACCAGAATATGATCACAGTGAGTACAGCGCAGGCGCTCGCCACTCTGCAAATCAGGCATTGGATTAACCTGATCACACTGCTCGCAGACTGTTACATGTTCAGAAAACGTCCTTTGACTCATACAAGGCAACTATACAAATGGCTTAATGACACTCAATGTTCGAAAGATAAAAAAGGGGTATCAAACACGATACCCCAGCCTTTTCGCAAGCTATCTAAGATATACAAAAACAGCTAACTCATTCATATTTTAGCAAATGCAACCGCGATGGCTCATTTGACCAGCTCCAAGCGAGCCAAACTCGCTGGGACAACCTTTTTATGAATAGGCACAACAAAAAACATATAAACCTTACCAAAACGATTTTTCACATGCACCACAGTGGTGACATAGAGCTTGAGCACATGGCCTTCGGGCTCCAAAAACAAAGACAGCTTCACATCCAAATGTTTGTCCCTGCCTTCCAAAATCACTTCCTGATCGCGGCTAAACAAAACCTTGAAAATGCCCACTTGATCACCAACTAGGTAATCACACGCTTGTTTCGCTGGTATGACATCCCCAATTAAACTCAACTTTTTCAACCCAAATAGCGCCACCACTCGATTTCGGATCCACATGATGCAATCCACCCATTTTGGCGTATTGTTGGCCATGTCTAACCACACCTGCATCGCCGATTGCCCTTTATTCAAAGTCCGATGAGTAAAACAATCTGTAAAATAAGCATTAGCCATTAAACGATTAATGGCTGCCGCATTTGGTACATCCAGCATTTTTTCTTCCCTAAAAATGATGTTGTTAATGGGTTGATTTTTGCTCTCTTTCAATTCTTTATACTAGTCAATTTTTTCCTGTAAACCTGTAGTAAACTGTAATAATACGTTCTAATTTATTGCGGCTTTACCGCTGGCAGATACTGACTTAGTGTGGAAGGTAAGTGAGATACAATAAAGCGTCGAGACGTTTGCCAATAAACCGATAATAAGAGCAATATGCTTCCCATTACCATACCAGTCATAGCGATACTGTCTGCCACATTACCGAAATTGCCAAACAATTCCTGCAAGGCATAAATCACGTAAAATAAGGAAGACACCATAAACGCGCGACGATCCACCGTAATAGAAACCAATGTCATAAGCGAATACAGCAACACGATGAACACCATATTAGAAATGCTTTCATTGCCGTTTAGAATACCCAATGTCGAAAACACAGGATGAATAATCAAGGGCGCTGACAACATATGCAGCCAAAACGCCACATCGGATTTACGAGTGATACGTTGCGTGTCCTGAGCATCCCAATACATGGCAAACGCAAAACACAAAATCCCAAAGACAAACAAAGCCGACATAACCGCCACACCATCTTCAGGAAGAAAGGCGACAATCGCGGAGGCCACAATAGCCATAGCAGCAGCGGTTGCCACCGCAATGGTCATAGGCACATTAAAACGTCGCCAATGCCCATAAGCCGCCGCCAAGGCAACAGAGGTTGAAACCACTTCCGCGAACTGCTGACCTGCAAAAATCGTTTGGCTCAACATAAAGCTCCCGCCGACAAAATTGAGCAGGAGAAAAATCGCTGGCAAAGCCATTTTGCGTTTCAAAATAAACACTTCCCCTAGCCACCAAGCCAAGGCAACAAAAACTAAATGGGCCACAGTCGGATTCACCAGCTGCCATACCCACAAAGAAGAAAAGAGCAATAGACCACAGGCAATCACCACAAAAATATCGTTAAACCCGCCCACCAGACGAAAGTTTTCCTCGTCTACCACTGCGGTTTTTCGGGAGGCTGCAATGAAGTCACGAAATGCCGTGACGGATTGCGATGACAAAACACCTTGCTTTACTGCTGAATCAAGATCTTCATCTGTATACATAATTGTCCTTATTGTTTATGGAAGGTACGAAGCTGGTAGCGTCGAAATAAAACCAAAAAGAGTAGCGCTAAGCACCCTATATTCACGGCAAATGGAAATAAGGCGGTGGCGATCGAATATTCTTCCAAAGCCAATAGCACAAGGGTATTGCGCAAGATAAATAAAACAAAAAACCTTGCACTTTCCTGATAAGGAAAGACGTAGGCTTTGCGTAACGTTGGTACAAAACCTAACATATCGACTGTGGTTAATAAAATCACCGCCCACATTGGATCTGACATAACATACCAAAATGGCAGAGAAGATAAAGCCGCTAAAAAAAACACCCAATCAACCGTGTGAATACTAGCATCAGCCCGTTTGCAGTAAGCCGCCATCGCCACCAAGATAGTAATTCCCCCAGAGATACCAACTGGCCAGGCTCCCCAACCAGCTTGAGCCTCATACTGTGCAAAAAAGACAATTAGAGTGGTAAGACCCCAGATCACCCAAGTAAAGACATGAGGTCTAGTTTGCCCCTTGATAATCGAAAATAAATACGGCAAAAAAGCCACTAGCGTGAGCAGGACAGCCATGCCGCTAAAAACAAATTTTATGTTCCATTCCATAACACATCAGGTTTCCAGATCAATTGTCTTCTTATCTAAGCAAGGTGCGAATAAGTCTTCTGAACGTCAGTCTATCAGAGAAACTGTCTATCACGCTTAACACAGCGAGGCCGTTTCTCTGAAAGACCCGAAGGGCATGGGCTAAGCTCTCTTTATTTTTTGTTAAGCTTGTTGCCAATATACTGATATTGGACGGCGAAACTTGCCTCGAATAAAAGAGCGTGATTGCCACGCTGCCCCCTACAGGGATGTAGTGTAGTAGGGCAACGCAGGAGCAGTTGCCGAGGAGCACCTTGCCGTAGCCAATGAAGCTGTTCATACCTTCCCTAAGCAAATTGACAGACATAAAAAAAGAACACCGAAGCGTTCTTTCATTTTTACCTATGCAAGGTTGGACTACCACCAACACGACCAGGAACACCGTTCGGCCCAGGTCCACCCGGCGGTATGAACACGCAAGCGGATAAAGTCATTAATAAACCCACTAATAAGATACCGCCTAATGTTGTCTTCATATTTACCTCGCCTGCGAAAATCAACATGATAAATAACGCTGAGAACGCATACAAACCTCTCATCTCAACAATCATGAAGAATTCATAGTTGGCGAGAAAAGCGAGGATTATGACCAGATTAAGGACCTAGGACGTAAACGGCTTAAGCGATATATAATGACATTGCAAGAAAGCATGCTTCGTTTAGCGGGGCCCTTTGCCGCGCACAGGACGTTTACCAGTAGGATTCGCTTTACCTTGCGGTTTATTTGTCTGCGCTTTATTCCCTGTTGGTTTGCGCCCTTTCATGGGTTTATTGGGATCACCAAAGGGTCGCTTATCCTTGCCTTTACCAGAGGTTGCAGGCTTCTTTCCTTCACCACGAGGATGCTTAGTATTTGGTTTCGGCGCATAAGGCATTTTCGCCGGATTTTTCTTAGCCGTATGACTAGCGGTGCTTTTTTTACTGTTCGGACGAGAACGTTTGGTCGATGGGCTCGCTTCGGAAGATGACTCCTCCACCGCTTTCAATAGAACAGACAACTCTTTCTGAGTTAAATCTCGCCACTCACCTACTGGCAAACCTTTTAAATTCACATTCATAATGCGAGTACGTTCTAGCTTAGTCACTTCATAACCAAAGTGCTCACACATGCGACGAATCTGACGATTTAACCCTTGAACAAGGGTAATATTAAAGACATTGGGTGCGACTTTAACCACCGGGCATTTTTTGGTCATGGTTCCTAAAATAGGCACGCCACCAGCCAAACCAGAAACAAAATTGTCTGTAATGGGTTTGTTAACCGTCACCAAGTATTCTTTCTCGTGGTTATTACCTGCCCGCAATACCTTATTGACCAAATCCCCATTATTAGTGAGAAAGATCAAACCTTGTGAGTCTTTGTCTAAACGGCCAATGGGGAAGATCCGCACGCCGTGGCTAACAAAATCGACAATATTATGACGTTCACTGCTTTCGGTTGTACTAACAATGCCCACTGGCTTATTCAATACAATAAATACGAAATCCTCGGCATCTTGTGGTTCGATCACTTGACCATTCACACGCACCGTATCACCTAGAGCAACCTGATCCCCAACCTTGGCACGCTTACTATTGATAAACACGTTACCTTGCTCAATATAGCGGTCGGCTTCACGACGAGAGCACATCCCGCTATCACTGATGTATTTGTTTAATCGAATTGAGGAATTGAACATAAAAAATCGCTGTCATTCTTGGGGTAACTTATAGGAACTGGGTATTATACACTTAAGTCACTCTGACATAAGACGAATCTGGACGTGAAGGCGAATTACTCATTCACCTCCACGTCCTTGCATAACCACGCCATACGATCAACAAGTCAGGCTTTAAACACCATTACCCAAACATTTCCAAATATGGCAATCCAGATCGCCCCTAAAAGACTTAAAGTAAGAGGCTAAGCGCTTGCTTCTCGCTTATCCTAATCCAGCACAGGGGCATCAAAATCCTCTGGCTCATCCGTGTAAATACACACATTCCAGTCTGCAGCTAACCCCTCTTCGGCTTGGCAGTAAGTGGCGAAAAAGTCACTGATTTCCTTACGCTGACAATGAGCTTCAAAGCTTGCCATGTCCTGCCAAATCTCATTAAAGGCAATCGGAAAACTCTTACCTTCAGCAAATGGGCTGGTCAAGTGTCGCGTCACTCGATACGCAATGCAACCGTCTTCGCGTAAGGTGTTGGGCTCCAAAGATTGTAGCACCTTATAAAGCGCCTTTTCTTGACCTGGCTTAGGGAGAAATTGCGCAATACAATAGACTTTACTAGACATACCTTTCCTTACAATATTAGCTTCTGTTTAAAGCGGACTTAAGTAAACCAAAACCGGCCAGAGCAAACATACCAGCCGCCGCTCGTTCTACCCAGCGACGACACTTTTGATACATTCCCATAATACCTTTAACTGAAAACACCAACGAATACATGATGTTGACAAGATAACCAACTAGCATGCAAGTCAACAAAGCCAAGATCAAAGACATCACATCATTATGGCCTTGCATGCCCATAGACAAGGCCGCCATCCAGGCAACCACAGTTTTCGGGTTTGAAGAGTTCAATATAAAACCTCGCATAAACCACTTTCGGTAGCTGCAGGCTTGAATCTGTGCAAGATTCTCCTGATCCTCTATGACTAATGATGCTTTAAAGGACACATAAGCCAAACGTAATAGATACAATCCCCCTAGCACTTTAAGTACCATCAAGACATACACCGAGCTTTGCAGTACGGCTCCCATACCACTGACCGCCACCACGCCCCATAAAAACATGCCAGAAGACAAGCCTAAGCCATACACGAGTGCAATTTTGCGTCCTTTACTCATGGCGATAGTGGCATTCGATAAGGTCGCAGGTCCTGGAGAAACCGCTACCACGAAAAACGCAAAACCTATGGTAAATAAGGACAAAACATCGATCATTTTCAATCTCCTTGTTAATAATAAATGGCAATTCCAGTCTTCACTGAATGCCATTTTAAACCTTTAGTAAATCGTCTTCTTCATGTGTTCATGGGTACTGTTTATCGTACTCTTGAGCATCAAACTCAATGTTTTTCATATCAGCAAACACCTTCGCCATATCACCAGCCGAGGGTAACTCGCCTCGATCAATATGTTGACTCGGATCCCATAACCCAGAACGAGCAATGGCTTTTTGGCACTGAAAGTAAGCCTTTTCAACTGAAATAGACAAGACTGAACTGGCGGCTTTTCCTTGTATCGAAAACGAGTCACAAAGATCATTGTCCACCAAAATTTCTGCCCTACCACTCACTCGAATGGTTTCCCCCACATTCGGCACAAGAAAAATCAAACCGACTTGAGGGTTGTGAATGATGTTCCTTAAAGAATCCAGTCGATTATTACCTCGACGATCTGGGATTTGAATGCAGCGCTCGTTAACGACTCGAACAAAACCCGCAGGATCGCCTCGCGGTGAACAGTCAAGACCATTTTCACCATAGGTTGCCAAAATGAGAAAAGGGGATTTTTCAATAAACGCACGGTAATGGGGATTAATATGATCAATCTCTTTCCATAACGACCTTTCGACCGGTTGGCCATAGATTTCTTCTAACGCATCAAGCGTTTTAATGGTCTCCATCGCTCTCTCCTGCGGTTCAATTGTTTCCTCAAATGTTTACCGTACCATTGACGTCAATCTAACCCCTTGACAGTTTGTCGGCTAAGCCGACAAACTTGGTGAACTTATTCGCCGATGTGCCAGCCATTGGTAATCGGATAACGACGATCTCGACCAAAGCCACGCGCCGTAATACGAACCCCTGTTGGCGCCTGACGACGCTTATATTCGTTCAAATCCACAAGACGCAGCACACGATAAACAGTATCGCGATCAAACTTATTCGTTGCTAATATGGCTTCTGCACTCATATCTTGCTCAATGTACATATGCAAAATCTGATCAAGAATGTCGTAGCTTGGTAAGGAATCCTCATCCTTCTGATCAGGCGCCAATTCAGCGGATGGCGGACGCGTAATCACACGCTCAGGAATCACATATCCCAGGGTATTTCGGTAACGACAAAGCTTAAAGACTAAGGTTTTAAAGACATCTTTTAATACCGAATATCCGCCAACCATATCACCGTACAAGGTGGCATAACCTACTGCCATTTCACTCTTGTTGCCCGTGGTCAGCACCATGTAGCCTTTCTTATTAGAAATTGCCATCAGGGTCACACCGCGCGTACGCGCCTGCAAATTTTCTTCCGTAGTGTCTTTACCGTAACCTTCGAATTCTGGAGCCAAAACATCACCGAACGCCGACACCATAGATTCAATAGGCAACACACTGTATTTCACACCCAGCAAATTGGCTTCTTCTTCCGCATCTTCAAGGCTAATAGAAGACGTATAAGTGTAAGGCATCATCACCGCTTGGACACGATCAGCCCCAATGGCATCCACTGCCACCGCTAAGGATAAAGCGGAATCTATACCGCCGCTCAAACCTAACACTATGCCTTTGAAACGGTTCTTCTCAATGTAATCACGAAGACCAAGTACCATCGCCTGATACACACTGGCCTCTTCACTCAAGGCTGGTGCAATGGTGGCAGAAACGGGTTCAACCTTATGACTTTGGCCGTCATTCACGATAAAGTCAGCACAATACAATCCAGACTTAAACCAAGGCGCTTGCATGATTTTTTCACCTTTTGCATTCACCACAAACGAGCCACCTTCGTAGACCAATTCGTCCTGCGCCCCCATGTAGTTTACATAGACAATCGGCAAGGTGGTTTCCGTGGCTCGCTTATGCAATAAGGTTTCACGTTCACCCATTTTTTCAATGTGGTACGGCGAGGCATTCAAGTTCAGAATCAGCTCCGCGCCAGCGTCTTTAGCTTGCGCGATGGGTTCTGGATGCCAGATGTCTTCACAAATGCTCAGACCCACCTTAACCCCTTTAATGTCCACCAAAGCGGCGTCACGCCCTTCGCTGAAATAACGTTTGTCATCGAACACGAGAAAATTAGGCAATTTTTGCTTGGCGTACTCGACTAATAACTGACCTTGATAAATGACCCCTGCACAGTTAAACAACTCGCCATCAATGCGTCTTGGGTAACCTAATACTAGATGAATGCCAGTTACCTCAGCTTGTATTTTCGCCAAGGCCGATTCAATACGTGGTTCTAAACTTGGGCGCAGTAATAAGTCTTCTGGGGGATAGCCCGTCAAGGTTAATTCTGGAAAAACCACGACATCAGCCTGTTCTTGATCACGCGCTTTAAGGGCAGCATCAATCACAGATTGAGTGTTTTTGGTAATGTCGCCGACCAACATATCCAGTTGGGCCATTGCAATTCTTAATGTCATACCGTTGCTATCTCATCAACTCTGTTAGAATATGCCCTTTATTGTCTGGAATTAGCCAACTTAGGTAAAGTATATGATCGTCCGTTTGATCGTTTTTATTGCGATTTTCTTTATTGGCTGGTGGTTATACCGCCAATTTGTCATTTTGAAAGGAAAAAAAGCCCCGACTAAACACAAAAAGCGCTCACAAGAGTCTCAATCAGCAGAACAAGAAAGCATGGTTCGTTGCCAACAGTGCCAAACGTACCTTCCTCGTTCTCATGCCATACATGACCAAGCAGCACGCCCTTTTTGCAGTGCTGAGCACTTAAAAGAATTTAATCAAGCAGAGTAAGCCAGCCTTGGTGTTGTAAGATTCGATTTTGCCACCACCAACAATGATAACTCTGTCGATTAATGGAAGCGCACAGTCGATGGTATTCTATACCATCGACTGTTTCGTATCTGTGCCATTGATATAAGAAAGAATCCTCTTCAATCTTCCATTCCGTTTGCTTTAAGCTTGCCTTGTCTTGTTGCAACGGACAAAAGCCAAGACAGTTAGAATCATTTGCTTGCGAAAACTCTGGTTCGACAACAAGCAAGCGTTCAAAACCTTGCCACACAGACTGCCCAACGGCCACCTCTTGCAATTGACTGCGCCACTGGTATTGCGCCAGCAATCTGTCTTGGAACGCCACCGACATACTCGCCACGGCCAATAGCAATACCAACACAGGTAAGCCCAGCCAACCGGCTAAGGTTTGCTGATTCATGGTTTGCGGGTTCACCAGGACCGCCCCTGCAAATCAATAATCTGATTGCCCACCTGCTGACAAGGTCGCTGGTATTGCCATTCCTCTCCTCGCATCGAAAGATAACGCTGTGGGGCCTCTTTCTCTTGGTCTACTTGACAATCCCCTAGACGAAATTGATATTCCACCCACAAAGCTCGAACATGTTGCAAAGCGTAATGACCGTAACGAGTGTCTAAGGTGTCGACAAAACCATTTTGATCCTGATCCAACAAGGGGAAAATCGATAAACGCTCAATGCCATTCCATAACTCTAACGCATTGCCACTGACCTCAGGGGAGCGCCATAATGCACCTTGCCCCGTTTTACCTTCAGCCAGATACCAATAAAAGCTGTCTTCACTGGCAATCACACCAGACTGACCGAGCACTTGATCCGTATCAAATGTCACCTTGGCTCCTTGACTCGATACCGCCATCACCTGCCCTAAAAAGCTGCCGTTACAACTGCTAAAGCGCACTTGGTCGCCACTTTTCCAATGACAAGCCAATGCCACTGTCAATGGGTTTTCGGTCACCTCAATCGAAGCTCGACACAAGCCATAATCCCTTGCTAACAACCAATCCGAGCCAGCCAGCAAAGAACGAGCAGACAAGCGTTTTGGTGGCTTCGCCGAGCTTTGAATGGTAAGAGACGCCTCGCTATTTAGCTGGCATTGCGCCGGAAGTAAGCGCTGCCACTGGGAACGAAAATGCGCATCAATGGCCGATTGAAGACTTTGCCCTTGTTGATATACCTGACGCTTGAATTGCTCACCTTGTATGTCCCGCAAAGCACTCATCATAAAGGGTAAGCAGAGACTTAACACAGCACACGCGATGAGCAATTCAAATAAGATGCCTCCTGCTAACGCCACACGAGAACGCATTACTCTTGCGACACCATTAAAGGGGAAACTGGATTCAAACTGGCCTTAAACCATTGATAGAGATTCTGCTGAGTGCATACCAAACAATCCGGGTAATCAAAACTATGATCAGCGCTCTCAACGTCGTCGACTAAAAACGCAACGTCCTGCCCGAATAAATGAGTCATCCGTTCTGCTTTCTGACGATTTTGCTCTGCCTTTATCTGCGCCTCACTCAAAGACAGGCTGTACCATTGCGCATCGCTTTGCCTCATGATGCTCCAAAGAATGACCCCAATGACGATTAAACAGAGTGTGACTTCCAGTAGAACCCAACCACCTTGATGAACACTCAATGGCCTTATTTGCCGTAATTTTTTCATTCACAGTCACCCACACTCGATGAATGTGACTGTGACTGTAGTTGTAAAGCCGACACATAAAAACGACCACCTTGGTTGAGCACCAGTCCCATTTTCCAGCGCCCTAAACAAAAGATAAACGTGCCATTTTGATAACCTGACAAGCCATTAAGTCGATACTCAATTTGCTTTTTCTGAGCGGGAAAACCACGCCAGGCGACCAATAAGTCTGAGGTAAATGAGATACTGGCGAACGTCTTCTCAGCCTGATTAGATTCGGTGTTTTGATACAAACGAAAGCCGGTTGACCAATCTCCAGTGCAACGCTGAATCCCGCCACAAAGGTAACTAAGTCGGCCACTAGCGACGGCCAATTGACGCGCTTGAGTTAAACCATTTGCTAAACGCGTGACTTGTGTTTTGAGAATGCGTTGATCTTCTAGATCTTGATTGAAAGACAGAACTTGGGACGAGCCGAGGTGCGCCAGTAAGCTCAGAATCGCCAACACACACAACAACTCCAATAAGGAATAACCAAATTGCTGAACCATAGAACGCCTCCTTGTTCTATTGTTTTACTGATGAGCATCCTGCTCACCAATCTATCCTAGCGTAAGCTTAAGACGAGGCAAACCACTTATTCAAATGCTTGGCAATTTGCCTCGGCTTTTGAAATGGCAAAGAGTGATCACAAGCACTCATCACAGTGTGTTGCCATGCTGAATTGCGTTCACTTAACCATTCATAATGCTGTTTCAATGCCTCATGACTCAATTCGCCTGAGAACAAAAAGACTTCCGGTGACGCTTCTATCATAGCGTGTCGAACGTTTGGATTATGGGCCGCATGTTCAACAAAGTCCGTGACCGCATCCAATGCAAAGGCAAAACCAAAAGGCCGATGCGCCAAACGGGATTGAGTGGTGGCCTCTGCCACAGGATACTTGCGACGATTAGGCGATACACCGTCCATAAAACACGCAACACCCAGTTCAACATCATCCGTTTCACGAATCAATTGTGAGGCATGACGGTACTTTTGGCGTACCTCTTTTAAATGACTCAAATCTTGTCGATCCAGCGAAGCCGGTTCTAACAAGGCCATTTTCACCGGCGGTTGACCTGCTTGCTGTCGCTGATAATTTAAATTCAGCGCCACTAAACCGCCTAAGGAATAAGCCACCAAATCAAACTGAGTCCAGTTTAAATGATTCAGCAAAGCCATCACCTCATCAGTAAAATCCGCAATCGACACCGCCTTTTCCTCTCCATCCGCGTGAAAGGAATCTCCCATTCCCTTCAAGTCGGGAATCAGCATCCAACGCCATGACGTCAAATAAGGCAACATTGGTGAAAAGGTAATGTCACCAGCCACACCCGCGCCATGCAGCATTAAACAAGCGGCATCCGTCGTCGCATTAGGATTTTCGAGTAAGCGATACGCGATACGCGCATTGTGTAAAGAAAGAAAAAAAACGTCTGACACTTGTAATTAACCTGTGAGGCCCCTTATTAAAAGAATACAATATTCGCCACGCCATCTGCGGTAACATTTTACTAGGTAATCAGACAAAATGTCAGAAATCAAACGGATAAACCTTCCTTATCAGTCCAATTTACTTGCTTTTTACGCCGCCGTACGGGATTTACCTTACCCTGCACTACTGGACAGTAACCACGAACATTTCAAAGACACACGATTCGACATTCTGGTGGCCAATCCCATTGCCCGCATTCATGCGAACCATCAAGACAATGACACTGGCTTCATCCATTGGACAAACACGCCTTTGTACAACTTATCCGAGCGGCAGAACCCGATGGCGTTACTCAATGAATTAATGTCACGTATTTGCCAAGAAAGTTGGGCGCAATCGGCACCAAAAGACTTACCTTTTACGGGGGGACTATTGGGCTATTATGGTTACGAAAGTGGCCACTATGTGGAAAAACTACCGGACAGTGTCACTCATGATATCCAGCTCGACACATTGAACATGGGATTATATGGCTGGGCCATTGTTACCCACCATCACGAGCAAAAAACCGAGCTAATTTACACGCCTTGGTGCCACGAAGACGACGTCAGTCAGTTGATCAACCGTTTCACCAGTGCGTCTGATGATGTCTTGGTTCATCACGATTTATTGGAAAAACACGCGTTCGAGCTGACCTCGGGGTTTACGTCTAACATGACTGCCGAAGACTACGCGAACAAGTTTGCCAAGGTGCAGGACTACATTCAGGCGGGCGACTGTTATCAGGTAAATTTGGCACAGCGCTTTTCCGCTCAGTATCAAGGCGACACCTTTACCGCTTATCAAACGCTTCGCCAAGTCTGTCCGACCCCTTTTTCGGCCTACTTGGAATTATCCCCACAACAAAGCGTATTAAGTCATTCACCAGAACGCTTTCTATTGTGTGATCAAGGGCGTGTCGAGTCCAAGCCCATTAAAGGCACCATCGCACGTGGGAAAACGCCTGAAGAAGATCAAGCTAACGCAGAGACACTCTTATCGTCGAAAAAGGACCGCGCCGAGAACCTTATGATCGTTGACTTATTACGCAATGATTTAGGCCGTACTTGTTTAACCGGCAGCATCAAGGTGCCGAAGTTATTTGCCTTGGAAACCTACGCCAATGTGCATCATCTGGTGTCCACCGTCGAAGGCCGTGTAGAACAGACAGATCAAGCCATTCGGGTATTCCATCAAAGTTTCCCTGGCGGCTCTATTACCGGTGCGCCGAAGATCCGTTCAATGGAAATCATCGATGAGCTGGAACCTCATCAGCGTTCAGCCTATTGCGGTTCCATTGCTTATTTCAGCAGCAACGGACAAATGGACTCTAGCATTACCATCCGAACCTTAGTGGCCGATCATGGTAAGCTAGATTGTTGGGCCGGTGGCGGATTGGTTGCCGATTCAAAATGTGAAGAAGAGTACCAAGAAACCTTTACCAAAGTGGGTAAATTAACCCATACTCTAGAAAGAGATTTTTTGAAGTAGGTCTTACCATGTCAGACATTGAGCAGTTTTTAAATGCTCCACCTATTGACCTTAGTTTAGATGACATTCGTGCCGCCTTAGACAAAACCCCCTATCGGCAGAGTATCCATAACCCAGACGAAGAAATGTTTCCACAAGGTTATGAGTTGGATTACCGTTCCGCGGCAGTATTGATTCCGATCTGGCAAGCGCCAGAAGACGGTGAGCTGTATGTATTGCTGACTCAGCGAGCCCTGCACATGCGCAATCACCCAGGCCAGATCGCATTTCCGGGTGGCAAACACGACCCAGACGACGCCAGCATTCAATACACAGCGTTGAGAGAGACATTGGAAGAAGTCGGATTGGCACCAGATTGCTTTGATTTACTCGGGGAGCTTGGAGAATATTGTACCTTATCAGGTTTCTGCATTAAGCCCATTGTGGCTGAAATGACACGCCGAAGTGAACTGAGTTTGTGTGAGGAAGAGGTTAAATCCGTCCACTGGGTGCCATTACGTCACCTACTGACGCCTCAGAACTATGCCTTCAAACAACGCAAGCTGGATTCCATTTCTCGTGGTTACTTTGAAATCTATTACCAAGACATTCGTATTTGGGGAGTCACGGCGGGAATTTTGTACGGCCTTTACCAGACCCTATCAAGACACCTTGCTAATACTCTTTAGTGCGCGTGTTCAGCGACCCTTTCCCATGAGGTCATAAAATCACGATAGCAGACTTCTAGTTGATCAATGTGTTTTAGCAACACTTGACCTGCTGGCGTCAGTTCAATTCGGCGCCCATGACGAATCAATAATGATTCACCCAGCTCTTTTTCCAGTTTTTGAATGTGCTGACTAATGGCTGGCTGTGTCAGCCCTAATTGTTTAGCGGTCTGGGTAAAACTCCCCGTCTCCACCAAGGCTTTGTATGTCATCAGATGTTGAGTATTAAGCATAAAGATTCCTTATAATAAGCTTCATTATGCCCAAGGCTTTTTCATGGAACATTGACCTATATCGTGTTTTCATGAAAGATTGAGGTTTCTTTACCTTGATAGATAAAAATATGACAGTGGCAAACGATAAGATGTTACCTTGGCAAGAAAGGCAATCTGGTCATAAAGAATCCCGTGACAATGATTATCGAACCCCCTATCAAAGAGACAGGGCGCGCATCATTCATAGCGCGGCCTTTCGTCGTTTGCAATCAAAAACCCAAATTCTGGCGATACGTCAAAACGACTACAGCCGCACGCGCTTAACTCACTCATTAGAAGTGGCGCAAATTGGCAATGGCATTGTTCACCACCTCAAGTTCAGTTCCGCTGATGATGCTGAATTCCAACCTTGGCTAGCAGACGACGCACTGATTGAAACCGTCTGTCTAAGTCACGATATTGGCCACCCGCCTTTTGGCCATGGTGGTGAAATTGCACTTAATTATATGATGCTGGATAAAGGTGGTTTTGAAGGCAATGCCCAGTCATTACGTATTCTTGGCAAACGCGGCTCTTACTCCGAAAATTACGGCATGGACGTGACCCGCCGTGCTTTGCTCGGCATTTTGAAATACCCGGTTTTACACAATCAGGTAGTAGGCCAATACCCAGAAAAACCAAACAATTTTCGTCAATTCAAAGCCGCAAATTGGGCCCCTCCAAAATGTGTTTATGAAGACGAGCAAGACTTATTAGATTGGATCATTGAACCCTTTAGTGACGCTGACAAAGCCGCTTTACAAGACCTGCAAAATACCACAGCGACTCACGCCAAAGCCAAGCATGCCAGCTTTGACACCAGCATCATGGACTTAGCCGACGACATTGCTTACGGCGTACACGATTTAGAAGACGCCATTGTGCTTGGCATGGTAACCAAAGAAATGTGGCTAGAGCACTTAGAACCAAAGCTCTCGGCTTTAGCCTCGCCCTTCTTAGCGGAAAACCTGAACAGCTTACGAACTCAATTGTTCAGCCGTCAAAGTCATTTAAGAAAAGAAGCCATTGGCAATCTGGTTAGCTGGTTTATTACCTCTTGTCGGGTCGTTGAAAACCTAAAATTCGAACACCCTTTACTGCGTTACCAAGTTGGCTTGCCAGAAGGACAGCGACAAGCACTGGCGCTTTTAAAACAGTTTGAAATGCAGCACATTATCCAGCGCCCAGAAGTGCAAATGCTGGTTTACAAAGGCCAACAAATGCTGTTGGAAATGTTTGAAGCTTACAGCGCCGATCCAGCCAGATTATTGCCCAGAGAAATTGCCCATGAATGGCAGCGAAGCCGTGATCAAGGCGAGAGCGGGTTGCGCATCATTTGTGACTACATGGCATCCATGACTGACGACTACGCCAGCCGCATGTACAACAAATTGTTCGTGCCAAGTTTGGGGTCGGTCTTTGAACCTATGTAGACCTTTTTTACTCTGCTGCCAGCCATGCCTCGGCAGCCGCCTTCTCATCCAATGGGAAAGCTTCGATGTCGAGGCCCGGAATCAACAGCCCTTCAATCTCGCTGACTTTTTGCAGCCACGTTTCATCGGTCAGCACCGCGGCTTTACGAAACTTACCGATCAAGCTAAACAAAGTAGGCAGCTTGGATAGTTTAATGCCAATGGCACTAAAAGAAGGAAAGTGAAAGGAGGCTATTTCGTACAACATAGTGCCCTTTTCAATGCCTTGAGCCAGTAAAATAAATTCATTCAGAGCCACTTCCATTTGCTCAGAATCCATCTGGCCATCAAGCTCAATGTATAAGTGGTTTTCACCTTGTTTTTCAACACGGAACATAACCTTCTCCTGATGATCTAGCAATCAATGATATTAAAGTTAGTCGTTTTCACTCTGGCTGTCAGTTTTTTACAAGACAGCAATCGATTCATCCTTTAAGCTAATCAATAGCGTCGGCTATTGATTAGGGATGGTACGAATAAGTCTTCTGAACGTCAGTCTTATCAGTGAAACGTCCTATTAAGGCAAGAGTGAGCTGGAAGGTTAATACCCTCCCTCGCTTGCCTTCATAAATACTATGCCTTCATAAATACTATGCCTTCATAAATAAAAGTATCATCTTGGATAAAGTACTGACATGGACAGAGTACAACATTTCACTTCTCCCGACCCTTGTGTGAGTTTAATCAGCGGACATTATCAATCGTTTGAATTTGATCGACACTACCATCTCGATTATCACTTTGGACTCATTTTGGAAGGTCAGCAAGCCTTTGCTTCACAAGGTGAACGTCATCGCGTTGGACCTGGCGACATCATTATCATGCCGCCTGATGTCCTACATGATGGCCAAGCTATGTTGGATTCGGGCTACAAAACTCAGGTATTTTCAGTTGAGCCACATTGGTTTAACGAAATGCACATCACTAGATCTTCTCAAGGCCAGTTGACCTTTACTGACAATGTCATTCAGGACCCAATAGTATTCCAATCACTCACTCAAGCTTACATGGCCTTATGCAACGAAGAATTAAGCCAACTGGCTCGCGACTGCCTGCCGTTCGAAGGCTTCTCACCTTTAGTGGAGCGTTATGGACAAAGTCACGCCAAGCCAATTTATGCCCTAGGGAAAAGCAACCTTGAACGTTTGCGAGCGTTTTTACTGGCGCATCTAGCCGAACCTGTCTCCTTACAACAACTGGCGGACTTGTGTCACCTCAGTCCAAGCCAATTCCAACGTCAATTTAAAGCCAAAGTCGGAATGACACCCTATGCTTGGTTCTCTCGCTTGCGCCTAGAGCAAGCCATGAAATTATTAAAAGCCAAGATACCTGGTACAGACGTGGCCCAACAAGTGGGCTTTTACGATCAAGCACACTTTAGCAAAGCCTTTAAACACAGTTTTGGCGTTTCTCCCTCACAAATTCGTTAAATGTCATTATTTTACAAGCCCAATACAGAAAGGGTGGCGATAATCAGCACCTTCTTGTTGAAAACAGTAGAGAACATAATGAACGAGCCATCCATCTTACTAACACTTGCATTGGTGCACTTTGTTGCTTTGATCAGCCCTGGGCCAGACTTCGCCTTAGTGGTACAAAACGCTTCGCGCTATGGTCGTCAAACCGGCTTTTACATTGCTCTTGGCCTATCACTGGGCATTTTGACTCACGCCGTATTGAGTATCACAGGCATCAGTTTATTGGTTCACCAGCAGCCCACCCTATTTCGCTTTTTGCAATGTTTAGGTGGCGCTTATCTTTTGTATCTGGGTGGCGGCGCGTTAATCAGCAGTTACCAAAACTGGCAGCGAGCAAGCAACTTGGTTCAGACGCAGAACAAAGCCTTGTTAAATCAAAAGCATCAGGCTTTTTCTAAGGGGTTATTGACCAACCTATTCAACCCAAAAGCATTAGTGTTTTTCATCAGCTTGATGTCCAGCTTAATCCCTGCCAGCATGTCTTGGACAGGTAAAGGCACGGCGTTGCTGATTATTGGGGGATTGTCACTCGGCTGGTTCAGTGCCTTGGCTTGGCTGCTCACCAAGCCAACCAGTCAGGTCCTATTAGGACGGCTCAGTCGATACATAGATTTACTGTGCGGTGTGCTCTTTTGCCTCTTAGGAACAGGCATTCTGTATGGCGTGTTGTTGGATTAGCAGGCGTTTTGAACTTTTATGATGAGTGCTTTGGTCACTAGAGACATACTTCAAGAGAATTGAATCGCCATGATGTATTTATTCTGCGCCTCTCCTACGACTTGAAAACCATGCTTTTGGTAGAGTGCAACATTATGCTCTAAACACCTTAAATATAAGGATGGTAATTGCATGGTTTTTGCGACATAGAGTGCAAACTCAATCAAGCCTTTTGCCACACCTTTTCCTCTATGATCGGGCGGTACATAAATACCATCCAACCAATAATGACAACCAACATATTCAGGCAATGCTCGCTGTTTTATCTCACCAGCTCCAACGAGCTTATTTTCCAGATGCGAAACAAAAGCCAAAGGCAAGGACGCTTTGTTTAGGCTTAATGACAATTTTTGAATAACACTTTCCAATGTGGCATCTTCGTCCACATGAGCCCATTCATCGAAGTACCACTTTGCAACAACAGGCACTTCATTGGGAAAGTCAACCAAAAGCGAAACCGTCATAAACCCTCGTAACAGACTAACATGGTGTAAAACTCAAGCTGCGTAATCATGCCAACCTTAACCCGTATTGGAACGGCAAGTTCCAGCTCTTTTTCATGAGAACAAACCTTCTTTTAAAACGCGAAAACTCGATTTTTTATTGAAAAATTGTCACCTATAGGACTCAAAAAAAACAGTAGATAACGGCTTACTTGTCAGTCTAATTTGCTCTTATTAAGCATTTTAAGGTAACGCATCTCGCCATGATCCACCATGAATGCCACTAAGAACATAAAAAAGTGCCTTTCTGAAAACATGAATAACCCTCTATGTAAAAGAAGACTGTCATGCATTCAACAAAGCCAATGGTTATATGAAAACCAAAAGGCTGAAATAAGCCAAAAGAAGGTTTCTTTATAGGTTCTTATTTGGCCTTTTCACCATAAAACGTCAGGCTTCAATCAGGGCATATTTTTGTTGATGCTCTAAGTAAAGAGCTTGCAACTCATCAATGCCCTTTAGGTTGCCCATTTCATCACGATAACTCAGAGTGTGATCAATCACCTCTCCTTGCCATTCGTTTTCAATTTTCAAGCGCTGAGGCGTTTGTTTAAATTCCTCTATAAAGTCATTGATGGCTTTTAATAAGTGATAAGAAGAAGGTTCGGCTGAGACCACCGCAGAATAGTAAAACGGCTCAGGCAAGATGCTGTCAATCACCTCTATCTTGTTATGCCAAGGACTGGCTGGGTTGACCGACGCCCAATGAAATATAGGATGATCGGATGCGAAAGCATCAATCGAACCATCGGCTAAAGCATCATGAATCCTTGATATGTCGCCATAAGCAATGAGATTCGACAATCTTATCTTGCCACCAGGTTTGTGCTCATTTTCTGCCCAGCGAAAACCCTGTTCTTCCAAAGTGGTTAAGGCGGCCGGATCATTGATCACCCCCAGTACCTTGCCTTCTAAATCAGACAGATGTTTGATTGAGGTGTCATTGGCTTGTCGACATAAAACAAACTTGAGATAGGTGTAAGTGTCTGAAAAGGCAATGCCTTGATAAAAATCACTGGGTGGTATCGCGCACCACACCACATCCACATTTGGTTGGCCTTTTTCTTTTCCTGCGAATAACAATTCGGTTAGTAGATCCCAAGGATGTTCTATGAATTCACATTTGACCCCCAACCAATCCGCAAAGGCTCTGGCATACTCTGCATCCATACCTTGAATAGCACCATTAGGAGAACGACGAAATGTCACCCCTACCAACGCAGGATCAACGGCAACGTAAATGACGCCACGCTTTTTAATTTCCGCTAATTTATCAAAGGAAGGCGTGTTGTAAACATGATTGGCTTTTAAAAATTGGTTAATGCCATCTTCTATCAAGTCACCCTCAAGGGTAAGGTATGAGTCTAGAG